>JBOHCO010000118.1:0-1145 GCA_050698895.1 Streptosporangiaceae bacterium | reverse complement strand
CAGGTCGGCGAGCGCCTCGACGTAGGAGTCGGCCAGGCCGCGGACCGGCCGGGCGGGGGCAGATGGGCGTATGTCCGGCATGATCAGCATTGTGCCTGGCCTGGTCAGCGGCGCTGCGAGCGGCCCGGCCTAGCGGCCGGCGGCGCCCGCGTCAGCCCCGGCCCGGGTCTCGGTCTCGATCAGCTTCTGCATGAGCGCCGCGGCGGCACCGCCGGCCGTGATCGCGACGCCGACAGCCGCGCCGGTGAGCGCCGTGCCGAGCCAGACCATGGTGGGCACGGGCAGGGCCGATCCAGCGGCCAGCCGGTCCCAGGCCGCGGTCCGGGCGATCATCAGGCGCGGATCGCCGGTGGCGAAGCTGACCGCGATGCCCGCGACGTTGACGAACAGCATCAGCAGCGCCAGGACGTTCAGCTCACGCTGGGCGACCAGGCCGGTCACGGACCGGACGGCCGGGACCACGCTGCTCAGGGCCAGGGACAGCCACAGGCTCAGGCCCAGACCGGCGTGCAGCAGGTAGTAGCTGCCCACGGGGATCCCGACATCGATGACCAGCGGCACCAGCGACCGTGCGACCCGCTGGCGGTGATCGGGCTCGGTGGCCGAGGAGTCAGCGGCTGAGTCGCCGGCGGCCAGCTCTGCATCACAGGTAAGCATGGACCGAACTTTAGGTCCGTCCTAACTTCTATGTCAAACATAATCCTGTGCTCAGCCTAAGTTTTGCTATCCTGGATCCGTGACCACCGGACTGCGGGAGCGCAAGAAGCGGGAGACCCGCCAGGCGATCTCGGACATCGCCACCGCCCTGTTCGTCGAGCACGGCTTCGACGCCGTCACCATCGCCCAGGTCGCGCAGGCGGCCGGGGTGGCCAAGATGACCGTCACCAACTACTTCCCGCGCAAGGAGGACCTGGTCTTCGGTCGCGCCGAGGGGATCGTGTCGAGCCTGGCCGACGCGGTGACGGGCCGGGCGCCGGGCGAGAGCCTGCTGGCGGCGATACGGCGGCAGCACGCCAGCGCGGTGGCCCGCGGCGACGTGACGCTGGGCCTGTCCAGCCCGGAGTTCGCGGCGATGATCGAGGGCAGCCCGGTACTGGCCGGCCGGGGGCTGGAGATCCTGGCCCAGCGGGAGCGGGCGCTGAGCG
>JBOHCO010000117.1:0-2366 GCA_050698895.1 Streptosporangiaceae bacterium | reverse complement strand
GCCTCAAGCCGGGCCCCAGCCCGGTCGCCCGCCGGGCCGAAGAGGCGGGGGTGGAGATCCTGCGGCCGGCCCGGCCCCGCGACCCCGAGTTCGTGGCCCGGCTGACCGAGCTCGCCCCGGACTGCTGTCCGGTCACCGCCTACGGCGCGCTGATCCCCGACCACGTGCTGGAGATCCCGGCCCGCGGCTGGGTCAACCTGCACTTCTCGATTCTGCCCGCGTGGCGCGGCGCGGCGCCCGTGCCGCACGCCATCCTGCACGGCGACGACATGACCGGCGCCACCACCTTCCGGCTCGTCCATGACCTGGACGCCGGGCCCACCTTCGGCGTGCTCACCGAGCCGATCCGGGACTCCGACACCACCGGCACGCTGCTCGAACGGCTCAGCGCGGCCGGCGCCGAGCTGCTGGTCACCACCCTGGACATGATCGAGGACGGGCGGCTTGAGGCGCGCGAGCAGCCCGCCGAGGGCATCAGCTTCGCCCCCAAGGTCACCACCGCGGACGCCGAGGTGAACTGGAAGCTGGCCGCCCCGGCGGTGAGCCGGCTCATCCGCGCCTGCACCCCCGCGCCCGGCGCCTGGACCATGCTGGACGGCGCCCGGCTCAAGCTCGGTCCGGTGACGCCCGCGACCGCCGACCCCGCGTCGGCACCCGGGCCCGGCGAGCTGCGGGTGCTGCGCGACCAGGTGCTCGTCGGCACCGGGACCCAGCCCGTCCGGCTCGGCGACGTCCAGGCCGACGGCAAGCGGCGCATGGCGGCCGCCGACTGGGCGCGAGGCCTGCGCCGGCCGGCCGGGCCCGCCGCGGTGCTCGGCTAGGTGGCCGGCCAGGCACCCTCGCGGGGGAGGGCGGCCGCCCCTCGCGTGGCCGGACGGGCGGCGGCCGGCCGCAGTCACCCGGCGGCCAGCGCCCGCCCCAGCGCGGCCGCGCCGATCCGGCCCGCCGGGCCGCCTGCGACGTGCTGTGCGCCGTCACCGAGCGGGATGCCTACGCCAACCTGCTGCTCCCGGCCACGCTGACCGAGCGCGGGCTCACCGGCCGGGACGCCGCGCTGGCTACCGAGCTCACTTACGGCACGCTGCGAGGCCGGGGCACCTACGACACCGTGCTCGCTGTGTGCAGCGACCGCGAGCTGGACACCCTGGAGCCCGCCGTGCGCGAGATCCTCCGGCTCGGGACCCATCAGCTGCTGGGCACCAGGATCGCCTCGCACGCCGCCGTGGCCACCTCCGTCGACCTGGTCCGGGACGTGGTCGGCCCGCGGCCGGCCGGCTTCGTCAACGCGGTCCTGCGCCGCGTCTCGGCCAGGGACCTGGAGGCCTGGCTCGAGATCGCCGCCCCGGCTCGCGCCGACGATCTCGAGGGCCACCTGGCCGTCAGGTACAGCCACCCCCGGTGGATCGTCACCGCGCTGCGGGCGGCGCTCGGCGGCTCGCTGGCCGAGACCGAGTCCGCGCTGGCCGCCGACAGCGAGCGCCCCGCGGTCACCCTGTGCGCCGTTCCCGGCCTGGCCGAGTCCGCCGAGCTGGCCGCGGCCGGTGCGGCCCCGGCCCGCTGGTCCGAGTTCGGCGCCTACCTGCCCGAGGGCGACCCGGCCCGGATCGCGGCCGTCGCGCAGGGTCGGGCCGGCGTCCAGGACGAGGCCAGCCAGCTCGCCGCCATCGCGCTGACCCGCGTGCCCGACGGCGTGTCCGGCGGCGGGTCCGGCGGCGACCACCGGTGGCTCGACCTGTGCGCCGGGCCGGGCGGCAAGGCCCGGCTGCTCGGCGGCCTGGCCGCGCGCAAAGGCGCCCGGCTGGTCGCGGCCGAGATACGCCCGCACCGGGCCCGGCTGGTGCGCTCCGCCGCCGCTCGCCCTGGCGGCCCTGGCGGCGCTGGCGACCTGGTGACCGACGTCGTCGTGGCCGACGGGACGCGCCCGCCCTGGGCCCCCGGCTCCTTCGACCGGGTCATCGCCGACGTCCCGTGCTCCGGGCTGGGCGCCCTGCGCCGCCGCCCCGAGGCCCGCTGGCGGCGTTCCCCCCAGGCCGTCGCCGACCTCGGCGGCCTGCAGCGCCGCCTGCTCACCTCGGCCCTCGAGTCCGCCCGCCCCGGCGGCGTGGTCGCCTACATCACCTGCTCGCCGCACCTGGCCGAGACCAGGGACGTCGTGGCCGACGTGCTATCCGCGCAGAGCGGCGTGGAGGTGCTCGACGCCCCCGCCGTGCTGGCCGAGGTGCCCGACCTGGCCTGCGCCGACCCGCACGGCCGCTTCGCGCAGTTCTGGCCGCACCGGCACGGCACCGACGCGATCTTCCTGGCCCTGCTCAGGCGACCTTCATAGGCTCCCTAACGGCCTCGGTACCCCGGCCAGCATCCCCCTC
>JBOHCO010000116.1:0-1244 GCA_050698895.1 Streptosporangiaceae bacterium | reverse complement strand
ACCGAGCGCCGCTCATTCGCGACTTCGTGCCTCTGGCCGGCGTCGACCAGCTCGTCTTCGGCGCCTGGGATCCGATCGCGGACACGGCCTACGAAGCCGCGCTGAAATGCGGCGTGCTCGACCGGGTCGCCCACATCGAGCCGATCGCGGCCGAATTGCGCGCGATCGAGCCCATGCCGGCCGTCTTCGACCAGGACTACGTGCGGCGGCTCGACGGCGTCAAGGTCAAGCCCAGCGCCAGCAAGCGAGACCTGGCCGAGGCCCTCCGCCAGGACATCCGCGATTTCCGGACGGCGCACTCCTGCGACCGGATGGTCGTGATCTGCTGCGCCTCCACCGAGATCTTTCTCGAGTCCGGCCCGGCCCACCGGGACCAGGACGCGCTCGAAGCCGCGATCGATGCGAACGACAAGAGCGTCCCGCCCTCGATGCTCTATGCCTACGCGGCGCTCAAGGAGGGCGTGCCGTTCATCAACGGCGCGCCTAACCTCACCATCGACGTGCCGGCGATGGTGGAGCTCGCCCTGACGGCCGGCGTTCCTATCGGCGGCAAGGACTTCAAGTCCGGGCAGACCCTGGTGAAGACCGTGCTGGCGCCGATGCTGAAGGCCCGCTTGCTGGGGCTCCAGGGCTGGTACTCGACCAACATCCTCGGTAACCGCGACGGCGAGGTGCTGGACGACCCCGACAGCTTCCGCACCAAGGAGGAGAGCAAGCTCGGCGTGCTCGACGACATCCTGCAGCCGGGTCAGTATCCCCAGCTCTACGGCGACGTGTACCACAAGGTGCGCATCAACTACTATCCGCCCCGCGGTGACAGCAAGGAGAGCTGGGACAACATCGACCTATTCGGCTGGCTCGGCTATCCGATGCAGCTCAAGGTCAACTTCCTGTGCCGTGACTCGATCCTGGCCGCGCCTCTGCTGCTTGACCTGGTGCTCTTCACGGACCTGGCCCAGCGCGCCGGGCTCACGGGCGTGCAGGAGTGGCTGTCGTTCTACTTCAAGAGCCCGCAGCACGCCCTCGGCGTCCGTCCCGAGCAGGACCTCTTCACCCAGCAGGCCAGGCTGAACAGCACGCTTCGCGGGCTGATGGGCGAGGAGCAGATCACCTCCTAATGTCTGGTGCCGGCTGGTGGCTGGGCCCAGGGCGTGGCCACCAGCCAGCTGGTGTCCACCGGCCAGCCGGTGGCGGTGTCCCAGGGGTTGGAGCCGCCGTCGGCGGCCAGGTAGACGACATTGCTG
>JBOHCO010000115.1:0-1803 GCA_050698895.1 Streptosporangiaceae bacterium | reverse complement strand
CCCATCGGCCTGGGCCACGCCCAGCGCGACGTCGCCATCGCCGACGAGCTGCGCAAGCTGCACCCCGACCTCGAGATCGACTGGCTGGCCCAGCACCCCGTCACCACCGTGCTGGCCGCCCGCGGCGAGCGCGTCCACCCCGCCAGCGCCTACCTGGCCAGCGAGTCCGGCCACGTCGAGTCCGAGGCGGCCGAGCATGACCTGCATGCCTTCCAGGCCATCCGGCGGATGGACGAGATCCTGATCGCCAACTTCATGGTCTTCCACGACCTGGCCCGCGAAAAGGACCACGACCTGTGGATCGGGCGACGAGGCGTGGAACTCGACTACTACCTGCACGAGAACCCCGAGCAGAAACACGCCGCGTACGCCTGGCTCACGGACTTCGTCGGCTGGCTGCCCATGCCCGGCGCCGGCGCGCGCGAGGAGTTCCTGACCGCCGACTGAAACGCCGAAATGATCGAGCACATCGCGCGGTACCCGCGGCTGCGCGACAGGGCCATCTTCGTGGGCGACCCCGAGGACATCGTCCCTGATGCTTTTGGTCCCGGCCTGCCGGCCATCCGGGACTGGACCGAGGAACACTACGACTTCGCCGGGTATGTGACTGGCTTTGACCCTCGGTCGGGGGCCGGGCCGGCGGACCGGGCGGGCGGACCGGGCCGAGCTCGGCTACGGCGATGAGCCCGTGTGCATCGTCACCGTGGGCGGGTCGGGGGTCGGCGCGCACTTGCTGCGCCGCGTCATCGCCGCGTATCCCGCCGCCCGCGAGCGGGTGCCCGGCCTGCGGATCATCGTCGTGGCCGGGCCGCGGATCGATCCCGCCAGCCTGCCCGCCCACGACGGGCTGGAGATCCGGCCGTACGTGGATGAGCTGTACCGGCACCTGGCGGTCTGTGACCTGGCGGTGGTGCAGGGCGGGCTGACCACGGCCATGGAGCTGACCGCTTGCCGGCGGCCGTTCCTGTACTTCCCGCTTCGGGAGCACTTCGAGCAGAACCTGCATGTCCGGCACCGGCTGGAGCGGTACCGCGCGGGGCGGTACATGGAGTATGACCAGGCCGGTCCCGAGGAGATTGCGGCGGCGATCGCCGAGGAGATGGGCCGCGAGGTCGACTACCGGCCGGTTACCGGCGATGGCGCGGCCCGCGCGGCAGCGATGTTGGGTGAGCTGCTTTAGGGGTTCGTGTCGGTTGAACGATGGATGCGGGTGCCGGGATGTATGTGACTGAGGGGGAGCGCGATGCCTGCCGCCGTCGGGCTCCTCGTGATTGATACGACTGATCCGGGGCGGGTGGCGCCGTTCTGGTGCGCTGCTCGATGTGGAGGTAGACGCGGTGTTCGGGGACGGGCAGTTCGTCGGGCTGTCCCGGGCGGAGGGCGGGCTGACGGTCGGGGTTCCAGCAGGTGCCCGAGGCTAAGACGGGCAAGAACCGGCTGCACCTGGACCTGATGGTCGAGGACCTGGGCGCGTCGACGGCGGAGATCGAGGGCCTGGGCAGGACGTGGCTGGAGCCGGGGCTGACACGGGAGCTGGAGGGCTTTGGCGGCAGATGGCCCGACCCGGACGGCCGGGGCGGATGGCAACGAGTTAGACATTGACGTGCTGCCGGCCGGGTGAGGTTGTTCCTGGTTCGCTGTCGGGCTGGGGGGGCGTCGAGCGGCATCGGGGGCGGTACGCTTGGCGTCGGCTGTCTTGGGGTAGCGACAGGCAGCGGTTTGGGTGCATAGCTCAGCGGTAGAGCACTCGCCTTACAAGCGAGGGGTCACTGGTTCGAACCCAGTTGCGCCCACCCCTTGAAG
>JBOHCO010000114.1:0-1831 GCA_050698895.1 Streptosporangiaceae bacterium | reverse complement strand
AAGCAGCCTGCGGCCCGCCCGCTAAGGCGGCCTGACCAGCCCAGACCCGGTCACCGCACCCCCACCGGCCCCAGCGGCCCCCCGCCAGCACCAGCCCCGGAACGAAACCCGGACAAGCCGCAGAACGCCTCCGCCCCGACCGGATCGATCGCATCAGCTCCCCGTCGCCGGATTGGCCGTGGTTCGGTGACTTAGCGTGACGGCCCGGCGGCGTAGCGATCTTTCCAGAGCCGGCCCCTGCGTGTCGGCTTGATTACTGCCGACCGGCTTTGATCATGGTTGATTGTGGCCGATCTGCCCCTGCCTGCCCCGGACTGCGCGTCGTGCGCGGCCCGTGACCCGGTGATCGCGGAGCAGGCCGCGGTGATCGCGGAGCAGGAGCAGGCGGTCACCGAGCTGCGGTCAGACGTGGCGGCGCAGGCCGGCCAGGTCGCCCGGCTGCGGGAGCAGAACGCGGAGCTGGTGGCGCGGGTGGCCCGGCTGGAGCGGCTGGTCTCGCGGAACAGCGGCAGCTCCTCGATGCCGCCCTCAGCGGATGACCTGCCCGGCCGCACCCCGCCGGCTAAGCCGAAGCGGGATAAGAAGGCCGGGCGGAAGCCGGGCGGGCAGCCGGGGTCGAAGGGGTCGCACCTGGCCTGGAGCGATCAGCCCGGCGACACCGTCGATCATTTCCCGGACGGGGTCTGCGGGTGCGGCGCGGACCTGGCCGCCGCGGCGGATCTGGGGGTGGCGGCCTCCCATCAGCAGGTCGACATCCCGCTGGCCGCCGCGCAGGTGACCCAGCATGACCTGCATGAGGTGGCCTGCGGCTGCGGCCGCATCCACCGCGCCTCCGGGCCGGCCGGGACCGGCGCCGCCGGGACCGTTACTTACGGGCTGAACCTGCAGGCGTGGTGCGTGTACCTGATGGCCGCGCACGCCATTCCGGTGCACCGCTGCGCCGGGCTGATCGAGTCGCTGACCGGCGCGAGGCCCTCGGCCGGGTTCGTGCACGGCATGCTCACAAGAGCTGCCGCCGCGGTCGCCGGGGCGAACCGGCTGATCCGCTGCCTGATCATCCTGGCGCACGTGGTCGCCGCGGACGAGACCCCGATCCGGGTCGGGCCCGGCCCCCGGACCCGCAAGCGCTACCTGATGGTCGCCTGCACCAGCCTGCTGACCTATTACCTGCTGGGCGACCGGTCGCTGAAGACCTTCGAGGCGTTCGTGCTGCCCGGCCTGTCCGGCACCGTCGTGGTGCACGACCGGTATCAGAATTACGGCAAGTTCCCCGGCGTGATCCACCAGCTCTGCTGCCAGCACCTGCTCCGCGACCTGGCCGACGCCGCCCAGACCTACCCCGAAGCGCACTGGCCGGTGCAGGTCACCCAGGCGCTGCAGGGCCTGATCCACGCCGCGGGCACCGCCCGGGGCCAGGGCCTGGCCGCCGTCCCCGACCAGATCGCCGCGCCGCTGATCAAGGCGTTCAGGCACGGCGTCATCCTCGGCCTCGGGCAGGTGACCAAGGTCGCCGGGCGTAAGCAGCAGCCGTGCCGGGACCTGCTGGAATGCCTGCGCGACCGGCAGGACGACGTGCTCCGGTTCACCACCGACCTGCGGATCCCGCCCACCAGCAACCAGGCCGAGCGGGACGTCCGGCCCGCTAAAACCCAGCAGAAAATCTCCGGAAGGCTCCGCTCCGAGCACGTCACCGCCGGCCGGCACGCGATCCGCGGCTACATTTCCACCGCCGCCAAGCACGGTCACAACATGCTCACCGTCATCCGCGACGCCCTCGCCGGACAGCCCTGGATGCCCCCGGTCCCTGACCCTCCGTAACCACCGCCGGCCC
>JBOHCO010000113.1:0-9555 GCA_050698895.1 Streptosporangiaceae bacterium | reverse complement strand
TAATCTCATATCAGCGGCTACTGTCTGCGAGCGACAGAAGATGCTAGGCGATCATGGAATTCCGGACGCTCGGACCGATTGAGCTGTGGTCGGCTGGTCAGCCCCATGACCTCGGCTCGGCCCGGCTGCGCTGCGCCCTGGCCGTACTCCTGCTGGCGCCGCGCACGATCGTGCCGGCCGAGACGTTAATCGACCGCCTCTGGGATACCCAGCCGCCGCCGAAGGCCAGGGAAAGCCTGTCGGTCTACATGGCCCGGCTCCGGGTGTCGCTGCGCCAGGCGGTCGGCGACAACGTGCAGCTGATCGGTCGTACCAGGGGCTACGTACTTCAGGTCGATCCCGACGCCATCGACGTGCACCAGTTCCGACGGCTGCGCCGGCAGGCGGACTCGCTGGCGGCCAGCGGCGACCACGCCCGCGCGGCCGAGTTGCTGCACGAGGCGGACGGGCTGTGGCACGGCCAGGCGCTGACCGGGATCCGCGGCGACTGGGTCGAGCGGATGCGCGACAGCCTCGAGGAAGAGCGCCGGGCGGCGCTCCTGGAGCGGGTGGAGTGCGAGCTGGCGCTGGGCCGGCACGCCGACCTGGTCGGCGAGCTGCACCACCTGCTGGCCCAGTACCCGCTGGACGAGACGTTCATCGGCCACCAGATGACCGCCCTGTACCGCAGCGGCCGCCCGGGTGACGCCCTGAGCCTGTACCGGGACACCCGGCACCGGCTCGTCGAGGAGCAGGGCACCGAGCCTGGATCGGCGCTGGCCGAGCTGCATCAGCGCATCCTGGGCCGGGACCCGGCGCTGGCCGTGAACGGGGCCGCCCCGCGCCAGGTCCGGGCGACGCCGACCGACACGCTGCCGCCCGAGACGGCGCCGTTCGTGGGCCGGGGCGAGGAGCTGACTCAGCTCCTGGGACCACCCGGCCCGGACCCCCGGGTCGTCGTCATCGAGGGCATGCCGGGCGTCGGCAAGACCGCTCTGGCCGTGCACGCCGCCCGTCAGCTCGGCGCCGAGTACCCGGACGGACGGCTCTACCTCAACCTGCAGGCCCACGACACCGGCCGCCCCTCGCTCGACGCGGCCGAGGCACTGCACCGCCTGCTGCGCATGCTGGCGGTGCCGGCCGAGCAGATACCGGACCTGCTCGGCGACCGTGTCACGCTGTGGCGGGCGCAGCTCAGCCGCCGCCAGGCGGTGGTGATCCTCGACGACGTGACCCAGCATGACCAGATCCGCCCGCTGCTGCCGGCGACCGGCCAGAGCCTGATCCTGGTCACCACCCGGCGGCGGCTGCTCGGCCTGGGCGATGCCCGCACGCTGACCCTGGACGTGCTGTCCCGCGACGACGCCGTGGCGCTATTCCGGCGGGACGCGGGCGACGAGCGCGCCCGGGACTCTGATCAGGTCGCCGATGTGGTGAACCTCTGCGGGCGGCTGCCGCTGGCCATCCAGCTCACCGCCGGGCGGGCCGCGCACGACCAGGCGCTGCGGCTGGGCGACCTGATCGGGGAATTGTCGCAGTCCCCGACCCGGCTGGGCGGAACGGGCGCCGCCAGTCCCGAGGTCATCTCGGCCTTTGACCTGTCCTACGGCGCGCTGGAGCCGGACCACCAGCGGTTCTTCCGGCGGCTGGGGGTCAGCCCGTGCGCGAGCTTCGGCCTGCCGGCCGCGGCCGCGCTGAGCGGCGTCACCCTGGCCGAGGCGGAGAAGGCCCTGGCCACCCTGCTGGATCATCACCTGCTGGCCAGGGCCCCGGACGACCAGTTCCGCTTCCACGACCTCATCCGCGGCTACGCGGCCGTGCGGGCGGCCCGCGACGATCCCGAGACCGAGCAGCGTCAGGCCGTCGGCCGGCTGCTCGGCTACTACCTGGACGCGACCACGCGGGCGCTGGAGACCCTGGGCCGCCGGGAGGACGCGACCGCCTGGCTGGAGGCGGAGTGGCGGAACATCCTGCAGGCCGCCCGGCACGCGGGGCAGTTCGACTGGAAGCGCACCTGCACCGACCTGACCCACCTGCTGGCCGAGCTCCTGGAGATCAAAGCGTGCTGGGATGACGCCATCTCGGCCCACACCCTGGCCCTCAAGGCGGCCCGCGACCTGGCCGACCCGGGCCGGATCGCCCTGGCGTCCCTGGACCTCAGCGCGGTGTACCAGCAGCTCGGACGGCACGATGCCTCCCGGCCGCCGGCCGAGGAGGCGGCGGGAATCTACCGGTCGCTGGCCGACCGGGGCGGGGAGGCCAAGGCGGTCGACCGGATTGGCATGGCCCACCAGCGCGTGGCCCGCTCCCGCGAGGCCCTGGCCTATTTCCACGAGGCCCAGAATCTCTACGAGGAAGCCGGGGACCAGCTGGGCGTGGCGGCCGCGCTTGGTCACGCCGGAATCGCCTGCTGGCATCTGGGCCGCGGCTCCGAGGCCCTGGAGCACCTGAAAGAAGCGGTCGAGCTGTACGGCGAGGCGGGCGAAAGGCGCGGCGAGGCCAAGGCGCTGAATAACCTCGGGCGGGTTCACCTGTATTGCGGATATCACCGGGACGCGCTCGAGTCCTATGAGCGGTCGCTGCAGATATTCAAGGAGATTGGCGGAAAGCAGAACCAGGCGATCCTGCATCACAATATTGGCAGCGTCTACCACTACAAAGGCAGCTACGAGGAAGGACTCGCGCACTGCCGGCAGGCGCTGACGATATACCGCGAGATCGGCGACCTGCCCGACGAGGCCGACGTGCTCAATGACATCGGCGCCATCTACCAGAGCGCGGCGTGCTACGAAGAGGCGCTTGTTCATCACGAGAACGCGCACCGGATCGCCGAGCAGACCGCGAATCTGCCCCAGCAGCTGGTCGCGCTGCGCCGGATCGCCGACATCCATCGCGGGTCCGGCCGGTACGAGCAGGCGGTCGAGCACTACCGGACGGCACTCGGGCTGGTCCGGGAGCTCGGGGACGCCTACGAGGAAGGCAAGATCCTCGAGGGCATCGCCGAGTGCACGCTCAGCACGCAGCGCCCGGACGCGGCGCGGATCGTCTTCCGCCAGGCGCTCGACATCTTCGACCGGCTCGGCGTGCCCGAGGCGGAGTCGGCGCGCATCCGCATCGAAACCATCGACCCGTCCTGCGGACTGCGCATCTCCTCCTGAGCTCCGCCGGCGGCCCGCGGCCAGGTGAGCTGGACGGCAAGGCAGGCGTCAAGGCAAGTGCAACCCGAGGCGAACAGGCTGACAGCAGAGCTGCCAGCCCGTCCTGACCCCGGGGAGTCGCCATGGGCCTGAACCAAGGCCGGTCCGCATCGGACTACTGCCGCTGGATCCCTGGCCGGGGGCGGCCGCGCGGCCGGGCCCGCAAGCAGGCGCCGGACGCGGAGCCGGCGCCCCTCCCCGCCTTCCTGGCCAGCCCGGTGGACGACGATGACGACGACCTCACGGCCGGCTTCGCCGCCGACCTGCGGCTGCTGTCCGCCGGGCGGTCGCTGGGGGTGGATGACCGCTTCGCCCTGGACAGCCTGCTGGTGAGCGCCGAGCGGTTCATC
Organism: Streptosporangiaceae bacterium; assembly: GCA_050698895.1. Classification (GTDB taxonomy): domain Bacteria; phylum Actinomycetota; class Actinomycetes; order Streptosporangiales; family Streptosporangiaceae; genus DASUBV01. The sequence continues at coordinate 6,029 of JBOHCO010000113.1, read as the reverse complement.
ACCCTGTTCCACAGCGAGATGCGGGCCGGTGCGCCCGACCGGCGACTGTGGCAGGTGCGGCGGGAGGTCGAGCGCACGGGAACCTACCGCCACACGACCGCTGAGCTGGCCTTCGGGGCCCGGGTGGCCTGGCGCAACAGCTCGGCCCGCATCGGAAGGCCGTGCTGGCGGAGCCTGCGGGTGCGGGACCGCCGCGAGGTGACCGCGGCGCCAGACATCGCGGCCGAGTCGGTCGCGCACCTGCGTGAGGCCACCAACGGCGGCCGGATCCGGCCGGTGATCACCATCTTCGCGCCCGACGCGCCGGGCCGGCCGAGCCCGCGGATCGTCAGCCCCCAGCTCGTCCGCTACGCCTGCCACCCGGCCGCCGGCAGCTCGGTTACCGGGGATCGGGTGAACGCCGGCCTGACCCGGCTGGCTCGCGAGGTCGGCTGGCCCGGCGGCCGGCCGGGCGGCCCGTTCGACATCCTGCCGCTGCTGGTGGCCGAGCCCGGCGGCCAGATCACGTGGCACGAACTGCCCGGCGACGCGGTGCTCGAGGTGAGCATCCGGCACCCCGACTTCGGCTGGTTCGCCGACCTGGGCCTGCGCTGGTACGCGGTTCCGGTGATCAGCGACATGTACCTGGACATCGGCGGCGTCTGCTTTCCGGCGGTGCCGTTCAACGGCTGGCACGTGGGTACCGAGGTCGGCGCGCGCGACCTGGGCGACACCGGCCGCTACGACCAGCTCCCGGTGATCGCCGAGCGCATGGGCCTGTCCACCGGCAGCGGCCAGACGCTGTGGCAGGACAAGGCCAAGACCGAGCTCAACCTGGCCGTGCTGCACTCGTTCGGCGCCGACGGAGTCACGATCATTGATCACCACGCCGAGTCGGTCCGCTCCTGGCCGGCGAGGCCGGTCCTCCCCCGTTACTACGAGGACTTCAGCCAGACGCCGAACTTCTATCAGCACCCGGTGTCGCTGCGGCTGAAGTCGGCGGCCCGGCCGCCGGAGTAGCCGCCGGGTCCAGGCGGGCGGGGTCCGGGCGGGCGGGGCGGGCGGGGTCCGGGCGGGCCGGTCTAGGCGGGCGGAGTCTAGGCGGGCGGGGTCTAGGCGGGCGGGGTCTAGGCGGACGGCGGGTCCGGCCAGGGCCGGGCCAGCGGGACGGGCTCGTCGGAGCGCCAGGTCGGGATCCAGGCCTCCTCGTCCCTGGTGACGGTCGCGCCGCAGGCGGCGCAGGTCCGGCCGGTGCGGACCTCGCCGCCGCAGCCGGCGTGCACGCTGGTCAGCGGCGAGTTGGGGGCCGCGCCCTGGGTGTACCGGTGCCCCCAGTCGGCCAGCGCGCGCAGCATCGGGGCCAGGTCGGCGCCCGCCTGGGCCAGCCGGTACTCCTGCCGCTGCCGCCGCCCGTCGTGGTAAGGCACCTTGACCAGGACGCCGTGCTCGGTCAGCCGCCGCAGGCGGTCGGCCAGGATGTTATCCGCGATTCCCAGGCGCTCGCGGAACTCATCGAACCGGCGCACTCCCACGGTGGCCTCGCGCAGGATCAGCAGAACCCAGCGATCGCCGAGCAGCCAGCCCGCCCGGCCGATGGGGCAGCCCCGGCTCTCGTGTCCCCCCGGCGCCGGCCGGGCCGGACTGCCTTTTTCGGCTTGCATATTGAAAGTCTAACCCGATCTGAGCTAGCTTGTCATCTGAAAGCCAGCTACCCCTGGAGGTTCAGATGCAGCACCGGCAGGTGACCGTCAGCGGCACGTCGATCCACGCCGTCACGGCCGGCCCGGCTCACGCACCGGCACTGGTGCTGCTGCACGGCTGGCCGGAATCCTGGGCGACCTGGCGCGAGCTCATCCCGCTGGCCGCGCCAGACCACCGGGTGGTCGCGATCGACCTGGCTCGTTCGGTCGCCCTGTGGCGCGACGGCCTGGGCTTCGAGGTGGCCCCCACCTTCGAGCTCACCGGCGACTTCGCGGCCGGGCTGACCGGCCGGCCGGGGGCGCGCACCCAGCACGCCATCCTGCTGGCCCTGCCCGGCGGCGCCCGCCGGGGCAGCCTGCTCGCCTACATGCAGGACCACGACGGTGTCACCCTGGAGCTCATCCAGCTCGCGGCGCCGGAACACCGATGACTGGAAGGACACAAACCATGACCACCACCGTCATTGGCGCCACCGGTCGCACCGGCAGCGCCGTCGTCCAGCGCCTGCTCGACGCCGGCCAGGCCGTGCGCGTGCTGGTGCGCGACCCGGCCAAGGCCGGCCGGCTGTTCGGCGAGGTGCCCGGGCTGGAGGTCGTCGCGGCCCGGCTCGACGACCCCGCGGCCGTCGCCGCCGGGCTCAAGGGCGCCGACACGGCGTTCGTCGCCATGGGCTCCGTCGGGCTCGAGGCCAACCTGCAGCGGGTCGCGATCCAGGCCGCCGCGACCGTCCCCGACCTGGGCCAGCTCGTCCGGCTGTCCGTCCTGAACGCCGGGCCCGACTCGCTCGGCATCAACCAGCGCGGCCACTGGAGCATCGACTTCGCGGCCCGGGTGGCGGGCGTCCCCTACACCACCATCCGGCCCGCCATCTACTCGGCGTCCCTGCTGGTGGCCGCCCCCGAGATCAAGGCCACCCGGGTCTGGACCGGGCTGGCCGGCGCCGGCCGGGTCGCCCTCAGCGACTACCGCGACGTCGCCGACGTCGCCGTCCGCGTCCTGGCCGACCCGGCCACCTGGGGCCAGCACCACGAGCTCACCGGGCCGCGGCTGGTGAGCTGGCCCGAGGCCCTGGAGGTGCTGTCCGCCGAGCTCGGCGAGACGGTGACGTTCCGCACCACGGACGCCTTCGGACTGGTGCGCAGGCTCACCCGGGCCGGCGTGCCCGCCGGGCAGGCTGAGCTGCTCGTCACCCGGGAGTGGGCGATCCTGGCCGGCGAGAACGAGCGCATCACGACCACGGTGCGCGACCTGGCCGGTCACGAGCCGCGGACCCTCGAGGCCTTCCTGCACGAGAACCATGAGCTGTTCCGCTGACGATGCCGCCGCCCGGCCGCCCCGCCCCCTGGCCGGGGCGGCCGGATCGACGGTCAGGCCAGGCTGCTGACGACGCCGACCTGGGACCGGCCGATGCCCACGTCGCCGCTGCGCGGCGGCGTCGCGGTCCCGTGCACGCGCTCGGCGTGAGCCGCGTAGGCCGGCGGCCCCACCTCGGCCATTGGCCGCGACCACCGGCGGCAGGCCGTCCAGGCCGGTCTCGTACATGATCATGCCGATCAGGACCGGCACGGTCTCCGGATCCAGCTCGGCGGCCCCGTCCATGACCATCCGCTCCCACTCGGGAGCGAAGATGTGCCGCTCGACCAGGGGCAGGATGAGCTTCTCCTCCAGGCCCATGTGCTCGTAGAGCGCCACGGTGAGCCGCTCGAGCACGGTGGCCAGCTCCTCGCGGTCCGCGCCGGCCGTGCCGTCGCCCCAGGTCTTCAGCAGCACCTCGGCCTGGCCGGTGAGCGCCTCGATGCCCTCGTGGTGCCCCTCCACCAGGTGCACGACCGGGTCGATCTCCCTGGGCGCGCGGGCCAGCAGCAGCGGCCACAGCACGGCGTCCTCGCCCGAGTGGTGCTCGTGCAGCAGGCTGGCCAGCAGCCGGATGTGGTCAGCGACGATGCCGGCCCGCTCGATGTCATCGGCGGCCACGGCCCGGACCAGCGCCGGCAGCAGCGCGAACTCCCGCCGGAACGCCGCGTGGACCACGTACATATCGCCCGTACTCGCGTACGGGCTCCCCGTATCGGACATGCCTTGCTCCTTACTGGTTGCGGCGAAGCACGGGCTTCGCCTGACTAGATGGCGGGTGAATGTGGCTCAGCCCGCCGTCGCCGCCTGGTCCAGCTGGGTGACCAGCCCGCACAGGACGGGCAGCCAGGCGGCCTCGAGCTCATCGCCGGCGCCGGCCGGCGGCTGGAACTCGTCCACGTACAGGCGGGCGTAGGTCAGCCCGCCCGAGGTGCGCAGCTCCCAGTTGACGTAGACGGACGGCCCGCCGGGGCGCTCGCCCAGGGTGTAGGACAGCCGGCGGAACGGCTCGGCGACCAGGACCTCGCCGGTCAGCCGCCACTGGTGGTCGAGCGTCATGGTCACGGCGCCGTCCACCGACCAGCCGGATTCGACGGTCATCCCGTACAGGTAGGCCACGGGCGAGCCGGTGGTGGTCAGCGCCGCCCAGACCTGCTCGGGCCGAGCCCGGGTGACCGCCCGGAACAGATCACTAACAAAGGCCGGCATGGCGGATTCCGAATCTGCAGGCGCTCGGCGTGGTGGTCACGCCGGCGGGACGGGATGGTTGCCGCGGATCAGGTCCAGCGGGTCGACGGCGGCCTTGACGCGGCGCAGCCGGTGGTAGGCGTCCGGGCTCCAGAACCGGGCCGGGTCAGCGTGGGCCCGGGCCAGGTTGAGGTATCGCTGCGGCGCCTCCCAGTCCGACACGGCCGCCTGCAGGTCGCGGACGCCGGTCGCGACCGTCGCGGCCAGCTGCGGGGTGGCCGTCAGGCCGCCGGCCAGGAGCAGGTAGGGGGCGTCGACGGCGGCCAGCGCGCCGCTGTGCGGCCGGGCCCTGGCCAGCTCACCGCCCAGGTGCAGCACCTCCACCATGACCAGCGGAGAGCGGCCCTCGGGCGGCGCGGCTGCGATGATCTGGTCGATGGCGGCGGCGGGCAGGCCGGCCAGCAGGAGCCCGTCGACGGTGTACGGGGTGGGCCCCTCGGGGTCCAGGTGCACCCGGCCCAGCGCCGTGATGGGGATCGTCCGCACCGTGTCCTTCTCCGGCCGCAATGCTCGCAGCGGAGCCAGCAGCGCGTCGGCCTCGCCGGGGAGGCCGAGATGGACGGCGTAGACCACCACCGCGGACCGCCCGTGCAGCACCGCGGGGATCCCCGGCACCGCCGGGAAGCTCATCAGCCGGACCGCGGTGGTGAACTCGTCCGGCAGGTCGCCGCTGGTCAGCTCCCGCCACGCGGCCAGCACCTCGGGCGCCTCGGCGGCCGGCCACAGCAGCAGCCCGGCGTAGACCTCGGTGATCGGGTACAGCCGCAGCTCGGCCGCGGTGACCACGCCGAAGCTGCCCCCGCCGCCGCGCAGCGCCCAGAACAGGTCGGGCTCGCGAGCCACGTCGGCACGGACCAGCCGGCCGTCCGCGGTGACGACCTCGAACGCCTCGACGTTGTTGGCCGACAGGCCGTAGCTGCGGCCCAGCCAGCCGATCCCGCCGCCCAGGGTGTAGCCGACCACGCCGACATCCGGCGAGCAGGCGGCCAGCGCGGCCAGCCCCTGCGCGGCCGCGGTCTCGGCCACCTCCTGCCAGGTCACCCCGGCCTGGACCTGGGCGGTCATGGCCGCCGGGTCCACGCGTATGCCCCGCATCCCCGACGTGCGGACCAGCAGGGTCTCCTCCAGCGGGCCCAGCGCCGCGGCGCCGTGGCCGGTGCCCTGGGCCGAGATCCGCAGGCCCCGCCGCCGGGCCGCGCCGACGGCGGCCACGACGTCCTGCGCCGTCGCGGGCACCGCGATGGCGGCGGGCCGCTGGTCCGCGGCCAGGTCCCAGGCCCGCCGGGCCTCATCCCAGCCCGGAGCACCGGCGGTGACCACTGGCACCAGCGCGCTCGGCTCGGTAAATGGCATGAATGGATCCCCGCCCATTCTGAGTTTCCTGGCGTCTGCCCTTACGCCTCGAAACTACGGACCGGGGGGGCGCGGCGAATCGTCGGTGAGCACCGATATCCGGACCGCGGTCCGGCGCCTGTATCCGTAGTTAGTACGTAGCCGCCGCCGGTCAGCGCCCGGCTCGGGCGGCCAGCGCGCGGCGCAGCTCCGAGCGGGTGCGGATGCCGAGCTTGCGGTAGATGGCGGCGACGTGCGTCTCTACCGTGCGCACGCTGACGAACAGGGCCGCCGCGGCCTCGCGGCTGGTAGCGCCGCCCGCGATCTGGTCTGCGACGCGCTGCTCGGCGGCGGTCAGCTCGCCAGCCGGCCGGGCCGCGACGGCGCGGGGCAGCTCACGCTCGATCTGCTCGGCC
>JBOHCO010000112.1:0-3907 GCA_050698895.1 Streptosporangiaceae bacterium | reverse complement strand
CCGGCGCCGGAGCGGCGGCACCGGCCGGATCGGTGGGACCTGGGTCACCCGCGGCCGGGCCGGCCCAGCCGTCCGCCCCGGCCGCCGTCCTGGTCCCGGCCTCCGCCCGCCTGCCCGCCGGCCACGGCGGTCCGGGCAGCAACGGCATGTCGGGCAGCAACGGCCGGGCGCCTGACACCTACGTGCCCGGCGGCAGCGGCGTGCCCGGCGGCAGCGGCGCGCCCGGTGGCAGCGGCCATCGCCGGCGGACCGGGGAGCCCGTGCCGATGTCCGCCCCGACCCCTGAGCCGCCGCGCTCGGTCATCGGCTACGTCCCGCCCGCGGTCGACGAGGACCGCCCCCCGCCGGCCTCCGAACGGCCGGATGATCCGCCCCCGGCCAGCCCGCCGCGACCGGCGCCGCCGGCCAGCCCGCCGCGCAGCGGCGCCCACCGCCGCCCCAGCTCCTGAGCTGCCTCAGCGGCAGGCGTAACCAGCGTCCTGACCTGCGGATTTGTCGCATGGCAGCTCGGGGGTTCGTCACGTTAGGTGACCCCCTGAGCTAGGTGTCCAAGAGCTTGTGATATCTTTCACGAGCATCTACTCAATGACGAGTGAGAGGTCCGTGATACGTTTCGCACATCCGGCGGCACACCGTAATCGTGGCGGTCGGATGGCTCGGTGCCCGAGAGGCAGCCAGGCAGTAAGTTCTTCAGCCCGACGGTGGCCGCCGGCCGTCGCCGAGACCCCCGGAGTTCCGTAGATGCCGGCAACTTATGTCCGGATCGCCCGCCATTCGGCCGCCTCCGCGGCCGTGGTGGCCGTGATCATGGCTGCCGTCAGCGCGGGCATCGCGGGGACCAGGGGACTGCTGGGCGCGGCGCTCGGAATCGCCCTCGTGGCCGTGTTCTTCTCGATCAGCGTGCTCGCCGTCGGGCGCGCGGCCCGGATCAGCCCGCAGGCCATGATGATCACCGCGATGGTGACCTACATCGGCAAGATCCTGATCCTCCTGTTCTTCGTGGTGCGCTTCAGCAACACCACGGTCTTCAACACCCGGCTGTTCGGACTCAGCGCGCTGGCCTGCATCCTGGCCTGGTGCGCCGCCCAGGTCTACTGGTCGATGAAGCTCAAGTTCCTCTACGTCGAGCCGCGCGGGGACGGGTGACCCGTGGCTGTGCTCAGGCGTCCGGACGGCGACTCGCGGCCCGCGGTGAGTGCTGCCCGCAGGTGCCCGCGTCCGGCGAGCGTGCGGTCGGCGCGGCCGCGTTCTTCCCAGGCAGGTGACCATGATGGTCGACAGCGATCCGACCGACCGCACCGACACCACCGACCGCGCCGGCACCGCCGGGGCCACCGAGCCGAAGCTCACCGGCCGAAAGGCCTGGCGACGGGGGCCGGTCGAGGACAACGCGGGCTGGGCGGTCTTCAGCTACCTGATCTCCGGGATGGTCTTCTACGGGCTCATCGGCTGGCTGGTCGGCCGGGCTGCGCACATAGGGATCCTGTTCCCGCTCGGCATGATCGTGGGTCTGATCCTGGCCATCGTGCTCATCATCTTCAGGTACGGCCGGCCCTAACGGGTTACGCGGGTGTAAAGCCTGCTGGCCGGACAGTTAACATCCGTGTGCCGGGACTAGCCCGGCCGGGGGCCGCTGACGACAGCACGTGCGTCGCGCCCGTAACCGCGCCGGGCAGGCGCGAATGTGGAGGAAACCGCCTTGGCCGGTGAGTTCGTCGCACACGTAGGACAGGTGGCCCATGTGGCGGCCAAGTGCACCGAGGGCAACAGCCACATCTTCTCCTCGATGCACTGCGGCTACCCGGCGCCGGGGTACCCGGGGCCGTCGTTCGTCTTCACCCCGTTCTTCCGGATCGGCAGCTTCTACTTCACCAAGCCGTTGCTGCTGGCGCTGGTCTGCGCGCTGATCGTAGTCTGGTTCTTCTGGGCCGCGTTCGCCAGGCCCAAGCTGGTGCCCAGGGGCGCGCAGAACCTGGGCGAGCTCGGCATCACGTTCGTGCGCGATCAGATCCTGCGGCCGATGATGGGCCGGCGCGGGGACAACTTCCTGCCCTTCCTGGTCTCGCTGTTCTTCTTCATCTGGATCATGAACCTGATGGAGATCATCCCGGTGGCGCAGTTCCCGGCGATGTCCTTCTTCGCCTTCCCGTTCGTGCTGATGGTCATGGTCTACGTGACCTACACCTATCTCGGCATCAGGCACCAGGGCCTCGGCGGCTACTTCGCCAACATGGTCCCCAAGGGCGTGCCCTGGCCGATCCTGCTCATCCTGGCCCCGGTGGAGATCCTCCAGTACATCATCGTCCGGCCGTTCACCCTGGCCGTCCGGCTTTTTGCCAACATGTTCGCCGGGCACATCCTGCTGCTGGTGTTCACCCTGGCCACCTGGTACATGTTCACCCTGTCGATCGGCCTGCTGTTCAGCGCCACCTCGTTCATCCTGACCATCGCGCTGACCGGGTTCGAGATGCTGATCCAGGCCCTGCAGGCCTACATCTTCACGATCCTGACCGCCCAGTACATCGGCGGATCGCTGGAAGCGGGCCACTAAACATGGCCCGCCGTCCCCAACCGCCAGCGAACCCCGCTGGCACGAACGCAAAGGAATCAGTACATGCTTGAAGCGCTGCACACCGTCGCGGCCAGCTCTGGCACCGTCATCAGCATCAACATCGGTGCGGTCGCCTACGGCCTGGCGGCCATCGGCCCCGGCATCGGCATCGGCCTGATCTTCGGCCACGGCGTCGAGGCGATGGCCCGGCAGCCCGAGGCCCGCGGCCTGATCCAGTCCAACATGTACATCGGCTTCGCGCTGACCGAGGCCCTGGCGCTGATCGGCATCGTGATCCCGTACATCTTCCACTACTCCGCCTGATCCCGTCGGCGCGGAAGGAAGTGCAGTGATGTCCGACAGGAAGGAAGCCGGACGATGAACCATCTCGCCGCCAGCCAGCCCGTCGTTCCCGGCGGCAACCCGCTGCTGCCCGAGTGGCCGGAACTGATCATCGGCACGATCGCGTTCCTGATCGTGTTCGCGGTCCTGGCCCGGGTGCTGATGCCGCGGATCCAGAAGACGCTGGCCGAGCGGACCGACGCCATCGAGGGCGGCATCCAGCGGGCCGAGGACGCCCAGGCCGAGGCCAACCGCACCCTGGACCAGTACAAGGCCCAGCTCAGCGAGGCCCGGCACGAGGCCGCACGGCTGCGCGAGGAGGCCAAGGAGCAGGGCGCCCGGATCATCGCCGAGATGCGCGAGCAGGCCCAGGCCGAGGCGCGCCGCATCACCGAGGCGGCCCAGGCGCAGCTCGCGGCCGACCGGTCGCAGGCCCTGGCCGCGCTGCGCAACGAGGTGGGCGCCATCTCGGTCGAGCTGGCCGGCAAGATCGTGGGCGAGTCCCTCTCGGATGAGGCCCGCCAGCACCGGCTGGTGGACCGGTTCCTCGACGAGCTGGAGGCCGGCCGGGCCCAGCCCGCCGGGACGGGCACCGCCAGCGGGGCGCAGGCCCCGTCATGAGGAGACCGTCATGAAGTGCCCGGTCATGAGGAGCCCAGCATGAGGGGCGCGAGCCGGGCATCGCTGGCCGACGCCAAGGACCGGCTGGGCGCGCTGGCGACCCGCAGGTCCTCGGCCAGCGAGCTGGCCGGGGAGCTGTTCGCGGTCGTCGACGTGCTGGACAGCCAGCCCGCGGTGCGCCGTGCCCTGGCCGACGCGGCCAGCTCCAGGTCGGCTCGCACGGGCCTGGCTCAGGCGCTGTTCGGCAGCCGGGTCAGCGCCGACACGGTCGAGCTCGTCAGCTCGGTAGCCAGCTCCCAGTGGGCCGAGTCGGCTGACCTGGCCGACGCCATCGAGCAGCTGGCCGTGGAGGCCCTCGTGGCCGAGGCGGACCGGGCCGGGCAGCTGGACGAC
>JBOHCO010000111.1:0-2199 GCA_050698895.1 Streptosporangiaceae bacterium | reverse complement strand
GCCGGGCATACCTCCGGCATCTTCTCGGCCTTCCTGTTCTCGGACGCGTTCCGGGCCGCCGCGGCCGCCGCGGCCATCATGGCCGCGTTCTCCCTCGCCCTCGGCTGGCTCATCTCCGGCCGGTTCGTCCAGCCCCTGCGCGGGATCATCAGCACCGCCCAGGACATCTCGGCCAGCAACCTGCACCGCCGCCTGAGCCTGCGCGGCCGACGGGATGAGTTCGCCGAGCTGGGGGCGACCCTCAACGACCTGTTCGCCCGGCTGGAAGCGTCGTTCGACTCCCAGCGCCACTTCATTGCCAACGCCTCCCACGAGCTGCGGACCCCGCTCAGCGCCGGCCGGGCCCTGCTCCAGGTCGCTATCGCCGACCCGGAGCCCAGCGTGGCGACCCTCCGCGCCACCTGCGAGGAGCTGGTCGAGCTTGGCGATCAGCAGGAGCGGCTCATCGCGGCGCTGCTGACCCTGGCCAGCAGCCAGCGCGGGCTGGCCCAGCCGCAGCCCCTGGACCTGGCCGAGATCACCCGGAAGGTGATCGAGGCCCGCCGGCCCGAGGCCGAGCGCCACGGCATCCGCCTGACCACCACGCTCGGCCCGGCTCCGGCCACCGGCGACCCGAGCCTGGCGGAAAGCCTGATCGTCAACCTGATCGACAACGCCCTCCGGCACAACCTGCCCGGCGGCCGGGCCGAGATCACCACCGCCCTGACCGACGCGGGCGCGGCGGTCACCGTCGGCAACACCGGCACGCTCATCCCGCCCGACGCCGTGGACTACCTGTTCCAGCCGTTCCGGCAGCTCGGCCTCCAGCGCGTCCGCCCCGGCCAGGGACACGGGCTGGGCCTGGCCATCGTCCGCGCCATCGCCGACGCCCACGCCGCCGCCGTCGTCGCCAGCCCTCGCCCGCAGGGCGGCCTCGACATAGAGGTGATCTTCCCCTAGCCGGGCCGGGCCGAGAAACCGGCCAAAGATGGGGCGGTTGCCCCATGAGCCGAGCACGGCCTGCCCGGCATCCTCGGAAGGGTGCGGACCGGATCCCGGTCCCGTTCCTGAGGAGGGATGACATGAGCGGTAAGGCAGTGATCAGCCTGACCACCGGCCTGGAAGATCCGGAGAAGGTCACCGTGGCGTTCCTGGTCGCGCTGGGCGCCGCCGAGCAGCGGCGGCCGACCCTGATGTTCCTGACCAAGGAGGCCGTGCGGCTCGCGCTGGAGGGCGTGGCCCAGGGGGTGGCGTGTGAAGGGTGCCCGCCGCTGGCCGAGCTGACCAAGCGCTACCGCGAGGCCGGCGGGCGCTACCTGGCCTGCCCCATCTGCTTCACCGCCCGCCATCTCGGCGAGGACCACCTGGTGGACAACGCGACCCTGGGCGGCACCGTTCCGCTGTGGGAGTGGATCGGGGACGACCCCGCGACGACGTTCAGCTACTGAGCACCGGCTCGGGCAGACCGACACTCGAAGGAGACAGACCGTGGCCAGCGTGGGTGAGCGCTTCGTCCGGGCCGTCGTGGCCAGGGACATCGACGGGCTGCGCAGGGTGCTGGCCGACCCGGTTGACTTCCAGGCCCTGACTCCCGGCCGCCACTGGCAGGCCGGCAGCCCCGCCGAGGTGGCCGGGGAGATCATCCTCGGACGGTGGTTCGGGACCGGCGATGACATCGTGGAGCTGTGCTCGATGCAGGCCGGCCGGGTAGCGGACCGCGGGCACGTCGCCTACCGGCTCCGGGTGCGCCGCGCCGGCCGCGACTACCTGGTCGAGCAGCAGGCCTACTACGACGCTGACGGGCCGCGCATCGCATGGCTCCGGATCTTGTGCTCGGGCTATCAGCCGGTCATGGCCGAGTTCGCCGGAGGGGTCGCCGGAGGGGTCGCGGCGGAGGTCGCCGCAGAGGTCGCCGCTGAAGTCGCCGCAGAGGTCGCGCCGGATCAGGACTGACCGGCGTCGGATGAGCCGCCGATCAGCCCGTGGCTGGCGGCGAACAGGCTGGCCAGGGCCCGGTTGGACGTCCCGGTCTTGGCGTAGATGTGCTCGACGTGATGACTGGCCGTCTTAGGTGAGATAACAAGGCGCTCGGCGATCTCCCGGTTCGACAGGCCCCGGGCCAGGAGCCGGAGCACTTCGACCTCCCGGCTGGTCAGGCCCGCCGGCCAGGCCGCCCGGCGGACGGCCCGGTGCCCGGCGGCGGTCAGCACGGCGCCGGCC
>JBOHCO010000110.1:0-4617 GCA_050698895.1 Streptosporangiaceae bacterium | reverse complement strand
CGTCCGGGTCCTGGCCGGCTTCCTCGGCCACCGCCCGTGCCTGGGAGTCCAGCCAGCGCTTGAGCTGCTCGCCGGCGACCTCGGGGTGGAACTGGACGGCCAGGTGGCGGCCGATGCTGAAGGCCTGGACGCCGACGTCGTTGCGGGCCAGCAGCCGCGCGTGGGCGGGCGGCAGGCAGCGGTCGTTGTGGAATTCCATCCACGGGCCGGGCTCGATGATGCCGGGATCCAGCGACTCGACCATGGTCCAGCCGACCTCGGTGAACCCCACCGGCACGACCTGGCCGCCCATGGCCGCCGACAGTGCCTGGGCGCCAAAGCAGATCCCCAGCACCGGCACGCCGGCCCGGTCGGCCTCGCGCAGCCAGTCCAGCTCGGCGCCGATCCAGTGGCCGATGGTGGCCTCGTCGTAGACCGACCACACCGCCCCCAGCAGCACGACGTGGTCCACGCCGTCCAGCGGCGGCAGCGGACCGTCGTCCGGCACCAGGTGCACGGCTATCTCGGCTCCCCGGGCCACGAACGCGGCCTCGATGAACCCGGCTTCGTCGATGTCATGGTGACGGACCACCAGTACGCGCATGCGCCAACCTCCGGCTTTCACGACCCAGCGCCTAGGTCGCACTGTGCCATCCGGACCGCCCCGCGCGCCACTGCTGGGCGGCCCGCCTGTTTGTTCAACACGCAACTGCGACACACTTGTAGGAGCCGCGCGATGGACGGCGGCGCGAAGGAGGTCTAGATGGGAATCGGCCAGCGGATCAGCTACGTGCCCCTGGAGCAGATGGACGAGCAGATGCAGGCGGAGATGGACCGCTGCCGCCGGGAGGGCACGCCGCGACCGGAGAGCTCAGCGATCCGGGCCCACGTGCCCGCCGCGTTCTGGGCGTTCGCGAACTCATGGCGGGACATCTTCCGCGACGGCGTCTGCGACCACGGCGTCAAGGAGCTGTGCCGGGTCTACATCTCGCGGTCGGTCAACTGCGAGTACTGCGGCAACCAGCGCTCGGAGAAGGCCGCCGCGCAGGGCTTCACCGAGGCCAAGTACGACGACCTGCTGAACTTCGAGAAGTCGGAGCGGTTCGACGAGCGGGAGAAGGCGGCGCTGGCCTACGCCGAGGCCATCGCCTGGAAGCTGCCCGACAGCGACGCCCTGTGGGAGCGCCTGCACCAGCACTTCACCGAGCCGGAGCTGGTCGAGCTGGGCTGCTTCATCGCGCTGACCTTCGGCCAGCAGAGCTGGCTGCGCATGCTGAAAATCGAGCACCACGAGGTGCTGCCGGGCACCGCGGCCTCGATGGCGCCGGGCTTCGAGACGGCGGAGAGCCTGGCCACCAGCAAGAGCTCGCCCGACTACTGGGCGAGCCGCTGACCTCGCACCAAGGTCAGCGGCTCACGGTCAGCGGCTCACGGCCGCAGTTCGCGGCCCAGGCCCCGTCACCCCCGTCACGGCCGCTCGTCGCGGCCGGGGGTGTCGGCGGCGGTGATCTCGGCGGCGGTGATCTCGGCGGCAGGCATCTCGTAGCGATCCCGGTGCCGATGCCGGCGGCGCAGCACGAACAGCGCTACCAGGATCAGCCACCCAGGGACCAGCACGATGTGCACGTGGTGGGCCGACCCGACCGTCCCGGCCACCGTGGCCATGGCCGCCACGCACGCCGCCAGGCAGAGCCAGGCCACCGGGCCGAGGTGCCGGCCCGAGCGCGGGGCCGGCGCCGGGGTGACCGCTGCCTGCGCTGGGGGCAGGTCGGTCAGCAGGACGGCCAGGTCGTTGCCGGTCCGGGCGCTCAGCGCCCGGCCGGTGCGGTCCTCAAGCTCGTCGGCGGTCAGCCGGCCGGCCTGGAAGTGCTCGCTCAGCTCGGCCAGGGTCCGGTCGCGGTCGGCGTCGGACACCCGGAGGTCCCCGGCGGCGTAGGCCCGGCGGGCCCGTGAGGTCGTGTCCATGACGTTCCCCTTTCCTGCGCAGTTCCGGCTCAGGCACCCGGCGTGAGGGCCAGCTCGCCGCTGACCGCAGGCAGCCGGCGGGCGCGCAGCCGCATAGTGGCCAGCCGGACGGTGACCTCGACCAGCGCCATGATCACCAGGGCGGCCACCCAGGCCGGCCCGCTGGTGATGCTGTGCGCGGCCGAGAACCGGGCGATGGCCTGGCCCGCGCCGTGGTCCGAGGAGTAGGCGAAGACCATCCGCGCGCCGATGCCCACCACCCACAGCACCGCGGCCAGCCAGCCGGCCCGGGCCAGGGCCACCCCGTCGCGGCCGCGCCGCATGCGCGTGGCCAGCCCGCAGCCGATGCCCAGCACCGCGCCGGCCGCGGCCAGCGCCAGGTCGAGGGTGATGTCGTTGCCGGCCGTCGGGACGGACCGCAGGTAGTAGGCGGCCGCTCCGGCGACGAGCACGACCGGCAGCACGAGGCTGACCAGGTCCAGCCGGCTCTCCCGGATCTGGCGCAGCACCAGCAGGACGAGTATCGCGTTGATGATGTACCCCGTGGCGTTCACGGTCTTCCTCCGTCGGTCGACGGTCCCTTATCGGACCAGCACCATGAACGCTAGGCCGGGGCGGCCGCCGGGCCATCGGCCCCGGAGTTGAGCTTCGCGCGCGGCCCGCCTCCACCCCCGGGTGGACCCGCGGCCCCGGCTCGGCCCGGCGGGTCGAGGGGTCAGCCGGGGGGTCGAGGGGTCGGCCGGGGGTCGAGGGGTCAGCCGGGCGTGGCCAGCCCGTGCCGGAACGCGTACCCCACGAGTTGCGCGCGGTCGCGCAGGCCGGTCTTGGTGAAGATGTGATTGATGTGCGTCTTCACTGTCGCCTCGGACACGAACAGCGCCGCCGCGATCTCGGTGTTGGACAGCCCGGCCGCGATCTGGGCCAGCACCTCGGCCTCGCGCGGCGTCAGCTCGTCCGGCAGCCCGGCCGGCAGCCCGGCCGGCTCCGGCCCGTCCGCCTCGGCCACCGCGAACTGCTGCCCGCTGCCGAACGCGTCCAGCAGCCGCCGCTGTACCGACGGGTCAAGCTGGGCCTGACCCGCGGCCACCGTGAGCACCGCCCGGCGGATCTCGTCCGCCCCGGCGTCCTTGGTCAGGAAGCCGCGGGCCCCGGCCTGCAGCGCCGAGAACACCCAGGCGTCGTCGGAGTACGTGGTCAGCACGACCACCCGGGTGGCCGGCTGCTCGTCGCGCAGCCGCCGAGTGGCCTCCACGCCGTTGCAGCGCGGCATGTTCAGGTCCATCAGCACCACGTCCGGGCGCAGCGCCGCCGCCTGCCGCACCGCGTCGTCGCCGTCGATGGCCGCGCCGACCACCTCGATTCCCGGCAGCAGCCCCATGAGCGTCACGAGCCCCTCCCGGACGATCTTCTGGTCGTCGGCGATCAGCACCCGGACCGGCGCCTCAGCCGACGGCGAGCCGCCGGCCGGGCTGGCCGCGTCCGCCGCCGTCATGGGGCCGACCCGTGTTCCGCATATCCCTCCGCAACAGGCCCTCGGTCCCCCGGGCCGCCCGGCCCGGGGCCGTCGGGCGATGCCTCCGCCGGCATCGAAGGCCAGGCCCGGGTCGGCAGCCACAGCCGCACGCAGAATCCGGCGTCGGTCGGCCCGGCGGTCAGGCTGCCGCCCAGCAGCTCGGCCCGCTCCCGCATGCCGGTCAGCCCGTATCCGCCGAACGTCAGCCCGGCCGCCGGCGGCGACGGGTCATCCCGCCGGCCGTCCTCGATGACCAGCTCCACCGCGTCGTCGGCGTAGCCCAGCCGCAGCTCCGCGCGGGCGCCCTGGCCCGCGTACTTGCCCGTGTTGGTCAGCGCCTCCTGGGCCGTCCGGTACAGGGCCAGCCCCACCTCGGGCGGCAGCGGCCGCTGTGGGCCGGTCACGGTCAGCGTGGCCGCCAGCCCGGTGGCCGCGGCCGCGTCCCGGACCAGGCGGTCCAGCAGCGCGGGCCCCGGCAGCTCGTCCCCGCGCAGCGCCGAGACGGCCCGCCGGGTGTCGGCCAGCCCGTCCCTGGCGATCCGCTGGGCCCGGCTGACCTGCTCCATCAGCCGGTCCATGGTGACCGGGCCGGCGTCGGCCTGGCGCCCGAGCAGCTCCATGGTGTCCAGGGATAGCACCAGCCCGGACAGCGCGTGAGCCAGGATGTCGTGAATCTCGCGGGCCAGCCGGGCCCGCTCGGTCAGCGCGACCGCCTCGGCCTGGGCCGCCTGGGAGGCCTGGAGCTGCCGCAGCAGGTCCTCGGCCGTGGCCCGGGCCGCGGTGGCCTCGTCCCGCGCGATGCGGGCCGACCGGGTGAAGGCCCCCACCGCGAACACGAACACCGCCCCGATGTCCTGGCTGATCAGGCCGGACACCGACAGCCCGGTGACCGGTACCTTGCCCGACAGCAGGAAGGCCAGGTCCAGCGCGCCCAGCACGATCAGCCCGAGGATGATGGCCGGGCTCGGCGGCGCGCGCATGGCGATGCCGGCCAGGGACAGGTAGACCAGCACGAAACCGGGCGTGTCCGGCAGCAGGCCGGCCAGCACCACGCCCGCCAGGCCCACCGCCACCAGGGCGGCCAGGTCGAGCACCAGCGAGTCCGAAGCGATCAGGTTCACGTAGGCGGTGGCCGCCGCGCCCACGGCCAGGGCCACGGC
>JBOHCO010000109.1:0-2046 GCA_050698895.1 Streptosporangiaceae bacterium | reverse complement strand
GCACTGGATCCCGCCCGCGGTGACGCCCTCGTCCACCGAGTAGCCGCGCTGCCGGATGGCCGGGAACTCGGCCGCGGCCGACCGCGCTGCCCCGGGGGACCCGGCTGGCCGGCGGGGCGGGTCGGCCCAGGTGAGCTGGGCCTTGCCCACGGCGGTGGTCCAGGCCGACAGCCGCGCGCCGAGCGAGCTGGCCAGCCGCACCCCGGTGCCGGGCGGGTCCTGCTTGGCCAGGTAGACGACCTCGTCACCCTCGAGCACGGCGAAGTGCGCGGTCATGCCCAGCCGCTCGGTCAGCGCCCGGAGCTCCGGGGTCACCGCGCCGACCGGGGTCACCGAGCGCAGGTAGGCCGTCCCGACCTCGAAGCTGCGCAGGCCCAGCGCGTAGGCCCCGGTCTCGTCGTGGCGGATGAAGTCCCTGGCCGCCAGCGCCCGGAGCAGGGCCAGGCAGCTCGACTTGGGGATGCCGAACTCCTTGGCGATCTGGGCCAGCCCGAGCGGGCGCTCGGTGGCGGCCAGCAGGTCCAGGATCTCCAGGGCCCGCAGGACCGAGCGGCTGCCCGCGGCCGAGTCCGCGGGCTCACCCTTAGCGACCGGCATTCGAGGCGAGCCCCTCCTGCGCTCCGCGGGCCGTGGACCCGGTGCCGCGCACGGCCAGCAGGTACAGCGGCACGGTCACCACCGCGCCGACGATCCACGCGATGTCGCCGTTGCCCAGGGCCTTGGCCGCCGGGCCCTCGAACACCAGGGTGTTCATGAACGGCACCTCGATGCCGAAGGCGATCAGGTAGACGATCATCGTCCGGAGGTTGACCTTGCCGAAGGCGCCGTTCTTGGCGTAGAAGTCGGCGGTCCGGTAGCGGCCGTGCCGGAGCACGTAGTAGTCGGTCAGGTTGATGACCGACCAGGGAATCAGGATGTAGAGGATCACCGTCAGGTAATTCTCCAGGTTGGTCATGAAGGAGCCGGCGCCGGCCGTGGCCACCAGCGCGCCGAGCACGGCGATCACGAAGCAGACCACGATGCGCAGCCGGCGGGTGGAGCGCACCTTGTCGGAGACGTTGTTGGCGATCGACAGCGAGGTCATCATCCCGCCGTAGACGTTGGTCGAGTTGGGCGCGATCAGGCCGATGGCCATCAGGATGGCCAGGACGCCGCCGAGGGGGCCGCCCAGGTGCTTGATCTCCAGCAGCATGGACGGGCTCTTGGGCGCCAGCGCGCCGATGGCCGCGCCCAGGCCCATCAGCCAGACGCAGGAGATGACGGTGGCCAGGTAGGTGCGCCAGAAGACCTTCTTGACCGCGCTCTGCGGCAGGTACCGGGTGTAGTCGGACACGTAGGGGGCGTAGGTGATCTGGTAGGCGGCCACGATGGACATGCTGAGCAGGAAGTTGCCCAGCGTGAACTTGCCCGCCGACAAGCCGCCATGCGGCACGCCGTGCACGAACATGTAGACGGTCAGGCCCAGGAAGATCGCGATGAACAGCCAGGTCTGGTACTTGTTGTAGCGGTTGATGAGGTCGTAGCCGTAGATGGCCAGCAGCAGCATCGGGATGGTCAGAATCACCATCCAGCCGTTCAGCGACCAGCCAAACACGACCTGGAACCCCTGGCCGGCCAGCACGATGTCCACGGCCAGGAACGCGATGTACATGACCCAGGTGATGACCAGCGGCAGGATCGCGCCGTAGTAGCCGAACTGGGCCCGGCTCTGGATCATCTGCGGCAGCCCGAGCTGCGGGCCCTGGGCCGCGTGGAAGGCCATGAACAGCGCGCCGAGCACGTTGCCGATGACGATCGACAGCAGCGTCCACCAGAAGCTCAGCCCGAGCGTGATCCCGACGAACCCGGTGACCAGGCTGAAGATCGTGGCGCTGATGCCGAACCACATGTAGAACACTTGCCGCGGCTGACCATGGCGCTCATCCTCGGGAACGTGGTCGAAGCTGCGTTCCTCAATCGAGCTGAGCGCGCCGGTGGTGCTTGCGGTGTCGGACTTGACGCTCACGAGCGGCCTCCCTGGGCGTGCGGACCTGCTCCCGCCATACC
>JBOHCO010000108.1:0-1643 GCA_050698895.1 Streptosporangiaceae bacterium | reverse complement strand
TCCCTTCCCTCGAGCGAGCTCCTGATCTCAGGCCTGGCCTGGGCCCAGGCTGGCACACGCGGCGGTCATCGCGGCGGCGGCCGTCCACAGGACCGGCGGCTGGCCGAGGTTATCCACAGGCGCCGATACTCAGCGGCCCGGCCTGGGCCCCGCCGGAGACGGTGGTGGCAGAACCGGCGGCACCGAGCCGCCGACGCCGACGGCCCAGGAGGTCCGATGTTCAACGATGCGCACATCAGCCTGAATGGCTATGTCGCCACCCAGCCCCAGATCGGCGAGACCCGCACCGGGATCCCGAGCCTGACCATGCGCGTCGCCTGGACCCCGCGCCTGATCGACCGGGTCACCGGTGAGTGGAAGGACGCGGGCACCTCGTTCCTGAGCGTGCGCCTGTACCGCAAGCTGGCCGAGAACGCCGCTACCTGCCTGCGCAAGGGCGACCCGGTCATCGT
This sequence comes from Streptosporangiaceae bacterium, assembly GCA_050698895.1. Lineage (GTDB taxonomy): Bacteria > Actinomycetota > Actinomycetes > Streptosporangiales > Streptosporangiaceae > DASUBV01. Next base: position 1,191 of record JBOHCO010000108.1, on the reverse strand, counting down.
CAGGGGGCGGTTCATCGTCCGGGACTACGAGGACAAGAGCGGTGCCAAGCGGACCGCCGTCGAGGTCGACGCCATCTCCATCGGCCACGACCTGAACCGGGGCGTAGCCCAGTTCAGCCGCGTCCGGCCGCAGACCGGGCTGACCGCGGTGCAGTTCCAGGAGAGCGAGTCCGGCCCCGGCGGCGTCGACACGGACGCCTTCGCTCGCATCACGGGCCTGTCGGAGCGGGGCGCGCTGGCCGCCGGCGACGAGGACGAGACGAGCGACCGCGACGACGCGGACGGCGCCGACCACGCGGACGGAGGGGACGGAGCGGGCAGCGGGGACGGCGGGGCGTTCGACGAGGCGGCCGTGGACGCGCTGACGCAGGAGGCGGCTTCGGCTGCGGTGCCCTTCTGACTGGGCGCCGGCGGGGCCCGGCCGGGGCTGCCCCGATCCCGGCCGGGTCCAGGCGCGGCCGCCCGCCGCGGCCCAGCCGCGTGGCACCCGGCCGTTCCTGCGCAGGCTCAGCCCGGATGGGCGGGCTGGGTGACGGCGGTGGTCCGAAGCCCGGTCCGCTGCCCTACCCTTGACTACATGCCAGAGTTCATCTATCAGATGAGCCGTGTGCGCAAGGCACACGGCGACAAGGTCATTCTCGACGACGTGACGCTGGCGTTCCTGCCGGGGGCGAAGATCGGCGTCCTGGGGCCCAACGGCACCGGGAAGTCGACGCTGCTGAAGATGATGGCCGGGATCGAGCAGCCCTCGAACGGCGAGGCGCGGCTGATGCCGGGATTCACGGTGGGACTGCTGGCCCAGGAGCCTGCCCTCGACGAGAGCAAGACCGTCCTGGGGAATGTCGAAGAGGGCGTGGCGCAGACCAAGGCGCTGCTGGACCGCTATAACGAGATCGCCGAGCAGATGGCGACCGACTACTCCGACGCGCTGCTGGAGGAGATGGGCAAGCTCCAGGAGCAGCTGGACCACACCAACGCGTGGGACCTGGACAGCCAGCTTGAGCAGGCGATGGACGCGCTGCGCTGCACGCCCCCTGACGCCGAGGTGACGGTGATGTCCGGCGGGGAGCGGCGCCGGGTGGCGCTGTGCCGGCTGCTGCTGTCCCAGCCGGACTTGCTGCTGCTGGACGAGCCGACTAACCACCTGGACGCCGAGAGCGTGCTGTGGCTGGAGCAGCACCTGGAGAAGTA
>JBOHCO010000107.1:0-1811 GCA_050698895.1 Streptosporangiaceae bacterium | reverse complement strand
GCGGGCGCCTGCCCGCCGCAGCCGGCGCCGGCCAGCGCGAGCGCAGCGGCGAGCGCGGCCGGGACTGCGACGGCCCGCATTCTGCTCATGGCAGCACAACCTACCCGTCCGGGGACCGGGCCCAGGGCGAGTCAGGTCAGGACGGCCTGGCGGCCGTCGTCACCGCCGGCGGTCATCGAGCTGGCTGGCGGCCGTGCGGAACTGAGGCGCCGCGTCGCGGGTGAGGGGTTCTCCGTGGCCGAAGCAGGCGATGTCGGTGTCCAGGTCGGCCAGCCGCCGGAAGGACGCGGCGGCCCGGGCGCGGTCGGTGTTGAACACGCCGGGCATGACCCGGCCGGCGGGGCTGCGGGCGGCGGCGTCGCCGGCGAGCAGGACGCGGCGGCCGGGAAGGTAGAACGCGACGCTGCCGGGGGTATGGCCGGGCACCGCCACCGTGATGGCACCGCCGCCGAAGGTGAGCTCGTCGCCGTCGCCGAGCTCGCGGTCGATCCGCACCGATGCCGGGAGCGCGGCGGGCAGCGGGCGGCTGACCTGGTCGAGGAGGGGCCGTTCCCAGTCGGCCAGGTCGGGGGCCGGGCCGGGCGCGTCGCCGCGGAGGAACGGCGCGTCGGCGTGGTGCGCGCACACCTCGATGTCGGCCCAGGCGGCGATCTCGGCGGCGGCGCCGGCGTGGTCGGGATGGAAGTGGGTGAGCAGGAGCCGTCGCAGGCCGGCCTGTTCATGGCCCAGCGCCCGGATGGCGGCGGCGATCTGGCCGGCGGATCCGGGGACGCTGGTGTCGATGAGGGTCAGGCCATCCGGGTCCTGGCCCAGGTAGGCATGCCCGACCGGGAAGCGCAGGAAGTGCAGGCCCGGGATCAGCTCGATGACGTCCATGCCGTGAGGCTAGGCGGACCTGGCCCGGCGTGACCCGGGTATCTGCTGCTGGCAGATACCCGGCTGCTGCTGGAGGCTAGGGTGCTGCGGTGTGAGCGAAGGCGAGCCGCTGATCGGGGATGGCGTCACCCAGGGGATCGTGCGGATCGGGGACACGGTGCGGCGGCCGCTGCGGCCGTTCAGCCTGACGGTGCAGGCGTACCTGGCCCACCTGCGCGATGCCGGGTTCACCGGTGCGCCGCTCCCGCTCGGCGTTGACGAGCAGGGGCGCGAGATCCTGTCGTTCGTCCCCGGTGATGTGCCGCGCAACCCGCTGCCGGCCGAGATGGCGGGCGACGTGGTCTTCCGCGCCGGACTGCCCGTCGCGCTGATCGACTTCGACATCGCCCACCCGACCACCCGGCTCTACGACATCGCGAACGCGCTGTGGTGCTGGGCGCCGCTGCGCGCTCCGCAGGACCGGGCGCCCGCGTTCGCCGGCGTCGACACCCCGCACCGGATCGCGGTGTTCGCGCACGCCTACGGCATGACGGCGCGGCATCGGGCCGAGCTGGCGCCGTTCGCCATCGACATGGCGCGCCGCTATCACGAGGATTCCCGCGACTCGGCCGAGCTGGACCCGGTGTACCGCAAGCTCTGGGAGGACGGAGCCAAGGACGAGCTGCCGCGGGCCGAGGCGTGGCTGCGCGAGGCGGGCCCGGTGATCACCGCTCGCCTCACCCAGCGGGACTAGGTCTCCCGGTGAAGTGTCGCCCGGCCCAGTCGGCCCGGTCAGGCGGGCTGCCACGCTCCGCCGCCGGTCAGGGCAGTACTCGCGCGGGGTGCTCGAACGCGTCCAGCAGGGGCTCGATGGTGGTGACGGCCTGGTCGACCAGGGCGGCGAGCGGGGTCGCGCCTTGCTCAGCTACCCACCGGCGGGAGGCGGTGAACAGGAC
>JBOHCO010000106.1:0-3220 GCA_050698895.1 Streptosporangiaceae bacterium | reverse complement strand
GCATGACGGCGCGCTGGTGGTCCGGGTACACGAGCGCGCGGTGGACGGCCGGGCCACGGCGGCGGCGCTGAGCGCGCTGGCCGCGGCGTTCGGGGTCCGGCCGCACGCGGTCACGCTGGTAGCCGGGGCGGCCAGCCGGACCAAGATCGTTGATGTCGCGGGCGCTGACCCGGACGTGCTGGAGCGACTGCTGGCGGCGGGCTAGCGCCGACCGGTCAGGGGTAGCTGCCGGTCCTGGCGGCCAGGGTCACGCGACCCACGAGGGGACGACCTGAGCCAGCCGGTTCGGATCGGTCAGCGCGCGCATCGCGGTGATGGCGCCACCGCTGACCGTGAAGGCCACGACGGTATCCGGCCGCCCGCCGATCGTGACCAGCAACCCGGGCAGGCCGTCGACGAGGACCGGGTGGGTCAGCGCGTCCGGGCGCGAGCCGATCCCCGACTGGGCCGCGACGTTGTCCGCGCCGCGGGCGGGTGGACGCCCAGTCGGGACCTTGCGCTCGAAGCTCGACGTCGGGGGCGAGCACGGCGAGCAGCCCCGCGAGGTCGCCGCGGCGGGCCGCGGCGAAGAACGCGTCGACCACCTCACGGGCGGCCGCGTACGCGGCCGTCGCCGGCGGGACGGTCAGGGCTTGCGGCCCACTCCGGCGGTGATCTTGAGCCGGGTGGGGGCCACGGCCGAGCTGTGCCGCCATTCCTGGACGCTGGTCAGGCCGGGCTCCAGCAGCTCGAAGCCGTCGAAGAAGCGCTGGATCTGCGGCCGGGGCCGAAAGTGGGTCTCCACGGGCGTGCCCTTGGCCACGGCGCGCAGCTCGGTCATGGCGGCCTCGTCGCTCTCGGCGGCGAACTGGGAGAGCACCAGGCAGCTGCCCGGGGCCATCCGGTCCGCGAACTGGGCCACGATCCCGGCCGGGTCCTCCTCGTCCGAGACCAGGTGCAGCACCGAGACGCACAGCACGCCCACCGGCCGGCTGAAGTCGATCAGCCGGCTGACCTCAGGGTGATCCAGGATCGGCTGCGGCTGGCGGATGTCGGCCCGGATGGTGGCCAGCCGGTCGTCACCCGCCAGCAGGGCCGTGTTGTGGGCGTGCACGATGGGGTCGTAGTCGACGTAGACCACCGGGGCGGCCGGGATGGCCAGCCGGGCCACCTCGTGCACGCTCGGCGAGGTCGGGAACCCGGTGCCCAGGTCGATGAACTGCCCGATGCCGCTGTCGGCCAGCACCCGCAGCGCGCGGATGGCGAACGCCCGGTTGGCCCGGGCCAGGCTCCGCTGGTCGGGGGCCACGGCCAGCACGCGGTCGGCGGCGGCCCGGTCCACGGCGTAGTTGTCCTTGCCGCCGAGCAGGTAGTCGTAGATCCGGGCCGCGCTGGGCTGCGTGGGGTCGTCGCTCGCCGACATGCCAGCCTCGTGGGCCATCCGCGGCCTCCCGCCTGCGGTCAGTATTCATCAGGAGACTACCGTCCGATACGCCGGGCGATCGCCCGCGATGGGCGATCAGCGCTCATAGCGGACCGGGGCGGAGTAGCGCGGGTCCTCGTGGCGGGCCCAGTAGAGGTCCCTGAGCCGCAGCGTGCGGGGGCCCGGTGTGCCGGTCCCGACCGGGCTGCCGTCGACCATAGTGACTGGCATGATGCCGCCCGCCGTCGAGCTGACCAGGACCTCATCCGCCCGGCGGAGGTCCTCGGCGCTGAGCGACCCTTGTTCGAGATGCTGGTCTTCCTCGGCGGCCAGCTCGATCACCGACCGGCGGGTGATGCCCTGGAGGGTGCCGCTGGCCGGGGTCAGCCAGCGCCCGCCGGTGTAGGCGAAGACGTTGAACCCCGGGCCCTCGGTCACCGCGCCGGCGGCATCGCGCAGCACGACCAGCTGGGCCCCGTGGTCGTAGGCGTCCAGCAGGGCCAGCTCCATGTCCAGCCAGTGGTAGTTCTTCACTGTCGGGTCGACGCTCTGCGGCGGGATGCGGGTCACCGGGCTGATCCACACGCTGGCGCCGGCCGCCTGCTGGTCCGGCGAGCTGATCCAGACGAACGGCAGGGCGTAGCAGTAGAGGGTGGACCGGGCGGTCCGGATGTCCCGGCTGCCCGGCGCGACCCGGCCCCGGGTGCAGGTCATGGACACGTACGCCTCGCGCAGCCCGGTGCGGGCGACGCAGCCGTGCAGGATGTCCTCGATCTGGCCGCGGTCCCGGCCGGGATCCAGGCGCAGCCGGGCCATGCTGGCGCTGAACCGGTCCAGGTGATCGTTGAGCCGGTAGAAGCGCCCGCGCCACGCGTGGACCACGTCGTAGGTGCAGTCCGAGCGGGTGACGCCCAGGTCCAGCACGGAGATCTTGGCGTCCTCGACGGGGCAGTACTCCCCGTCGATCCACGCGGCGCCGCCGGGCCACAGCTCGCCTTCAGTCATGTCCTCGGTCATGTCTTCGATCATGCGTCAGGCTGCTCCCAGACCGAGACGTGCGACCGGCTCTCGCTGGTGAAGGGCTGCCGCGCCCAGTTCTCCCAGCGGTCGCGCAGCCGCATCCCGGCCAGCTGGGCCATCAGGTCCAGCTCGGCCGGCCACACGTACCGGAACGGGAACGTGCGGAACTGGCCCTGACCGTCGGGCGTGATCGTGAGGTAGTTCGAGCTCATCGCCTGGGTGGCCACGTCGTACCAGTCGTAAGCCCACCGGTCCGGGCCGGTCTGGAACGGCACCGAGTCCTGGCCGGGCGGGAGCAGGCGCAGGTCAGGCACCGACACCTCGATGACGAAGCAGCCGCCGGGGGCCAGGTGAGCGGCGGCGTTGCGGAAGCAGTCGACCTGGGCCGCCTGGGTGGTCAGGTTCATGATCGTATTGAAGACCAGGTAGGCCACCGAGAACGAGCCCTCGACCCTGGTCGTTGCGAAGTCGCCGATCGTCACGGGGATGTCGGCGCCGCCCGGCTTGGCCCGCAGCCGGGCCACCATGGCGCGGGACATGTCGATGCCGTGCACCGCTACGCCGCGCCGGGCCAGCGGCAGGGCGATGCGCCCGGTGCCGATGGCCAGCTCCAGGGCGCGGCCGCCGCCGGCCAGCCTGGCCAGCACGTCAACGGCCGGGTCGATGGCGGCGGACCGGAACATCTCGTGTTCTTCGTCGTCGTAGGTGGCGGCGACGCTGGCCCCGAAGATGCCGTCAGGATCGTCCATAGGGCCGGACGGTATCCCAGCCCGCGGCCGCCATGTCCACCGGTTTTCC
>JBOHCO010000105.1:0-2939 GCA_050698895.1 Streptosporangiaceae bacterium | reverse complement strand
GGCGCGGGTCAGAGCAGATAACCATGACCCGGCCATGCCTGCGAATGATCCGGCACTTGCTGCAGATCTTCTTCACACTCGGCTTGACTTTCACTGTGGGTCTCCTACGTCGGGCGCTCGGGCCGGGCAACCGGCCCGTGCACCGTCAGCTCGTTACTTGTACCGGTAGACGATCCGCCCGCGACTCAGGTCGTAGGGGCTGAGCTCCACGACGACCCGGTCATCGGGCAGGATCCGGATGTAGTGCATCCGCATCTTCCCGCTGATGTGGGCCAGGACTTTGTGCCCGTTGTCCAGCTCCACCCGGAAGAAGGCGTTCGGGAGCGACTCCACGACCGTTCCCTCGATCTCGATGGCGCCGTCTTTCTTGGGCATATCCTCCGCGCTTCGCTGCTCGTCGCTAGCCGGCATGCGTACTAGCTGGTGCTGATGGTGTGGTGTTCCCAGTGGTCAGTGAGCGTGTGCTCACCAGAGGCCAGGATCATCAGTGAACGGCCCTGCTGCTGAACGACCGCCGCACACGCGCAATCGCGCCTAGGCAGCAGTCAACGGGCCAGGGGTGAGTCTACTTCAGACCCTCAGTCATTGCGAACCGGGCCTGGTTGCCCGTCCGCGTCGGTGCCAACGGGCCGCGTCCTGTCGATATTCCCGCAGGCTAGGAGCAAGAGCCGAAACGAGACTGTCGCACCGGGCTAGTCGTGATCGCCCGGCAGCTCGCGGGGCGGGGTGTCCTCGTCATGGGGCCGGTCTGGCCGGCGATCCCGGTCGGCCCCGTCCGGGTGGCCGCCAGTGATCCAGCGGCCGATCAGCACCGCGCCCCACGGGCCGACGATCCAGGCGAACCACGGATAGCCCGCCCCGCTCAGCGCCCAGATCACGATGAAGACCGCCGACACGCTGATCCACGAGCCCCAGGCCGCCTGCCAGGCCGGGGACAGCCGGCCGTGCTGGCGCATGGCCGGGGCGCCCGCCGAGGCGGCCGCGGCCAGCGCCGAGGAGTGGCCGGGCGTGGGCCGGTGCCGCTTCAGGGACTGGTCCGGCAGCCGGTACAGGTCGATGGCGGGCAGGTCGGCCAGCAGCTCGTCCAGCTCGCCGACCGTCTTGGCCGCGAACGTCTTGTCCAGCCGCTCGTTGAACTCCTCGGGAGTCAGCCGACCGACCGCGTGGTGCTCGCGGAGCAGCGACGCGGTCCGGTCCCGGTCGTCGTCCGACGCCCGGATATTCGGGTCGCTGGCCGCCATCACGATCCTCCCGAGTTTCCCGCCGCGCCAGCCGCGGCACGGGCACGCTCGCGGGCCGAAGCCGAAGCCGAAGCCGAAGCCGGGGCCGGGGCCGGGGCCGGGGCTGAGGCCGAGGCCGAGGCCGAGGCCGAGGCTGAGGCCGAGGCCGCCTGAGCCGCTGCCCGCCCGGCGCGGGCCGCCGCCAGGCCGCTGGCCCCGCCGTCCTCCGCGGTCAATACCCAGGGACCGTCCGCCGTGATCGCCACCGTGTGCTCGAAGTGGGCCGCCCGGCTGCCGTCCTCGGTGACCACGGTCCAGTCGTCGGCCAGCAGCCGGGTCTCCGGGTCACCCAGCACGAGCATCGGCTCGACGGCCAGGGCCATCCCCTCGACCAGCAACGGGCCCCGGCCCGGCCGGCCGTAGTTCGGCACCGGGGGGTCCATGTGCATCTGGCTGCCGATGCCGTGCCCGACGTAGTCCTCCACGATCCCGTAATCGCCAGGGGCGCTCGCTTCGGCCTCGACCGCCGCGCTGATGTCGGACAGCCGGCCGCCGGCCACCGCGCGGCTCAGGCCCTGCCACAGGGCCCGCTCGCACGTCTCCAGCAGGCCGGACTGGGCCGGGGTCACCGGGCCGACGCCGACGGTCAGCGCCGCGTCGCCGTGCCAGCCGCCGACGATGGCACCGCAGTCGATGGAGATCAGGTCGCCGGCCGCCAGCCGCACCTCCGGGTGCGGGATGCCGTGCACCACCTCGTCGTTGACCGAGGTGCAGATCGTGGCGGGAAAGCCCAGATATCCCTTAAAGGAGGGTACGGCGCCCGCCTCGCGGATGACTCGCTCAGCGATGGCGTCCAGCTCGGCGGTGCTGATGCCCGGCTCCACCGCGCGCACCGTGGCGCTCAGCGCCGCGGCCACCACCAGTCCGGCCTCCCGCATCAGGGCAAGCTGCGCGGGAGTCTTGATCTCGAACGACCGATCCCGCCTGCGCCGCATCCGTACACTCCCAGTTTTGGCGAGCCCGCTACTTCTAAAGTTACCCGTGCGTCAGCCGGAACGGGTCAGCGAACGAAGCGGCGCAGCGCGCTCATGGCCCGGTCGGTGATCTCCTCGACCGGGCCGGTGGCATCGATGCCCAGCAGCGTGCCCTCGTCGGCGTAGAACGCGATCAGCGGCCGGGTCTGCTGCTGGTAGACGTCCAGCCGGTGCCGGATCGTTTCCTCATGGTCATCGTCGCGCTGGAACAGCTCGCCGCCGCAGTCATCGCAGAAGCCCTTGCGGGCCGGCGGGTCGAACACCACGTGCCAGATCCGGCCGCACTTGCGGCAGGTGCGGCGACCGGACAGCCGCCGCACCACCTCGTCGTCGTCCACGACGAGCTCCAGCACGATGTCCAGCTTCATGTCCCACTCGGCCAGCATCTTCTTCAGCGTCTCGGCCTGCGGGACATTGCGCGGGAACCCGTCGAGCAGGAACCCGTCCTGAGCGTCGTACTCCTGGAGGCGTGAGTTGACCATCGCGATGGTGATCTCGTCCGGCACCAGGTCGCCGCGTTCCATGAACGCCTTGGCCTGCCTGCCGAGGTCCGTCCCCGAGCTGACGTTGTACCGGAAGATGTCACCTGTCGAGATTTTCGGGATCGACAGGTTCGAGGATATGAACTGGGCCTGTGTCCCCTTGCCCGCACCGGGGGGCCCGACGAGGACGATGCGCACTATCG
>JBOHCO010000104.1:0-3493 GCA_050698895.1 Streptosporangiaceae bacterium | reverse complement strand
GGCCGGGGCGGCCGACGCGCTGGCGCTGGCCCTGGCCCGGCGGCAGCTGCTGCTGGTGCTGGACAACTGCGAGCACGTGATCGACGCGGCGGCGGAGCTGTGCCGCGGGCTGCTGCTCGGCGCGGATGACGTGCGGGTGCTGGCCACCAGCCGGGAGCCGCTGCGGATCGCCGGGGAGTCCCGGTACCGGCTGGCGCCGCTGACCCTGCCCGACCCGGCCAGTCCGGCCGATCCTGACGGGTCGGAGGCGGTGGCGCTGTTCGCGGACCGGGCCAGTCAGGCCGACGCGAGCTTCGCGCTGGACCCGCAGACCGCGCCGGCGGTGGCGCGGCTGGTGGCCCGGCTGGACGGGATGCCGCTGGCCATCGAGCTGGCCGCGGCCCGGGTCGAGGCGCTGGGCGTGGCCCAGCTGCTGGACCGGATCGATGACCGGTTCGCCCTGCTGGAGGGGGACCGGCTCGCGGCCGGCCGGCAGCGGTCGCTGGCGGCCGCCGTCGAGTGGAGCTACCGGCTGCTGGACGAGCGAGAGCAGCGGGTGTTCCGCGCGCTGTCGGCGATCCCAGGGCCGTTCACGCTGGAGGGGGCCGAGGCGATCGCGGGGGCGGGCTCCGGGCCGGCGGTGCTGCACCTGGTCGACTGCTCGCTGGTGGTCCCGCCGCGGCCCGGCCCGGACGGCCGGGCCCGGTACGTGATGCTGGAGACGCTGCGCGCCTACGGCGCGGCGCGACTGGCCGACGCCGGCGAGACTGACGCCGCGGCGGCGGCGCTGGCCGGGTACGCCCTGCGGGTGGCCAGGGAGGCGATGCCCGGGCTGGCGTCGGGTGCCGACGAGGCGGCGGCGGCCCGGTGGCTGGACGCCGAGGAGGCCACCCTGCGCCAGGCCCTGGGCTGGGCCAGGGAACACGACGGCGCCGCGGCCCCGGCGCTGACCGGCGCGCTGGCCTGGTGGTGGCAGATCCGCGGCCGCCTCGCGGCCCAGGCGCCGCTGCTGCGCGAGGCCGTCAGCCGCGCGGAGGCCGGGAGCGAGCCCTGGTGCGTCGCGCACGCCTGGCTCGGCCAGGTGTCGCTTGATGCGACCGATCCGGCCGGGGCGCTGCGTCACTTCACCGCGGTCCGCGACGCCATCGGGGCCGGGGGGTCGTTCCCGCTGCAGGTCAGATGCCTGAGCGGCCGGTCGGTGACGCTGCTGACCACGGGCCGGCTGGGTGAGGCGGCGCAGGAGGCCAGCCGGTTCCTGGCCCTGGCCCGCGAGGGTGATCACCCGATGTCGGAGGCCCTGGCCCTGGCCATCCTGGGCCTGATCGCCTGCGTCGCCGAGGACCGGGTCGGCGCCGTGCAGCTGGCCGGGCAGGCGGAGCGGATCCTGGCCGGCCGGCCCGGCGCGATGCCCCGGGTCTGCGGGCACGCCCTGACCACGGTGCTGATCGAGGCCGACGAGGCGGCCGCGGCCGAGCGGGTGTGCACGGCGGCGCTGGCCAGTGCCCGCGACGCCGGTGACCTGTGGAGCCTGGGCAACCTGCTGGAGAAGATGGTCGTACTCGACCTGAACGCCGGCCGGTTCGAGGCCGCCGCGGCCCACCTGCGGGAGGCGCTGCAGACCGCGCTGCAGACCGGCGTGCGGGCGCGGCTCATCGACGACCTGGACTGCTGCGGTTACCTGTGCGCCATGACCGGGCGGGCCACCGAGGCCGTCACGATCTGGGCCGCGGTGGTGGCGCTCCAGGGCCGCAGCGGATTCACCGCCCCGGCCCACCCGGACAAGCCCGAGGGCTGGTTCCGGCGGCAGGAGCCCCTGGCTGAGGCCCGGCGCGCCCTCGGGCCGGATCAGGCGCGGGCGGCGCAGGCGCGCGGCCAGGTGATGAGCCAGGCCACGGCGGCCGAGTACGCCCTGATGCTGACGGCCCCCGGCCCGCCGCCCTCGGCCGCGGCGGCGGGCCCGGCCGGGCTCAGCCCGCGGGAACGGGAGCTGGTCACCCTGGTCGCACGGGGGCACACCGACGCCCAGATCGCGGCTCAGCTCTACATCAGCGTGCGCACGGTCAGCTCGCACCTGGACCGCATCCGCGACAAGACCGGGTGCCGGCGCCGCGCCGACCTCACCCGCCTGGCCCTCAGCACCGGCCTGGTCTGACGCCTGTGGGTGGTTCCACCCACAGGCTGACCACGGCGCAAGAGGGGCCGGCCGACCCCTGCCGCGGACCGGGCCTGGCGGGCGAATCTAGGGCTGCGGGGCCGGGAAAGCGGCCCGTTCCGAGCAGATAGGACGAGGCAATGTCCGCACAGCTGACTCACCAGGGAACGCAGTACCGCCAGGAAACTCAGGACCGCCAGGAAACTCAGGACCGCCAGGGAACTCAGGACACCGCGACTCAGCAGGCCGGCGGCGTCGGCGACGGCCGGCTCCGGGCCGGGTGGCACCAGATCCGCCAGGCCGCCGCGGAGATCAACCACGCCAGCCACCGGGTCGTCGAGTGGCAGGCGCCCTGGATCGTTGACTCGCAGTGGCACAACAAGTAAGCATCGGGCGGTGGAGACCTTCACGGGCAAGCTCGCGGTCGTGACCGGCGGTGGCTCGGGCATGGGCCGCGAGCTTGTCCGGCAGCTGGCCGCCCGGGGCTGCTCGGTCGCGACCTGCGACCTGAACGGGGAGGCCGCCACGGTGACCGCGGCCACCTCGTGGGCGGCCGCCCCGCCCGGCGTCAAGGTCACCGGACACGCCTGCGACGTCGCCGATGAGGCGCAGGTCCTGCGCTTCCGCGACGAGCTCCTGGCCGAGCACGACGCCGATCACGTCGACCTGGTGTTCAGCAACGCGGGCATGGGCGGCGGCGAGAGCTTCGTCGCCGGCCGGCGGGAGGTGTGGGAGCGCACCTTCGCCGTGGACTGGTGGGGCGTGTACTACTGCGCCCGCGCGTTCCTGCCGCTGCTCATCGCCAGCGACGAGGGCGTCCTGGTCAACACCAGCAGCCTGAACGGCCTCTGGGCGACGCTGGGCCCCGGCATGCCGCAGACCGCCTACAGCACGGCCAAGTTCGCGGTGCGCGGCTTCTCCGAGGCGCTCATCGAGGACCTGCGCACGCACGCGCCTCATGTGCGGGTCGCCGTGGTGATGCCCGGCCACGTGGGCACCGACATCATCGCGAACAGCCTGCGCGCCCGTGGCCTGCCCGAACCCGAGCACATGAGCGACGCCCAGGTTCAGGAGCTGTTCCCCCGCGAGGTCCAGGCCGGGCTGATCGAGGCCGAGTTGCTGCCCAGGACCGCGGCCGCCGCCGGTGCCTCGGGCGACGAGCTGCGCGAGATGATCGCGCGGCTGAACACCGGCTTCCGGGAGAATGCGCCGGTCAGCGCGGCCGAGGCGGCGACCATCATCCTCGACGGGGTGCGGTCCGGGTCCTGGCGGATCCTGATCGGCGACGACGCCAGGCTGGTCGACGCCAAGGTGCGGGAGCAGCCCGAGGCCGCTTACGACTACGCCCGGCTATTCGGCGTG
>JBOHCO010000103.1:0-3589 GCA_050698895.1 Streptosporangiaceae bacterium | reverse complement strand
CGGAGATGGCCCGGATCTGGCGCGAAGCCGGGCCCGGCGAGGTGATCGGGCTGACCACCTCCCAGACCGCCGCGAACGTCCTGGCCGAGGCCGGAGTTACCAGCGCCTACAACACCGCCCGGTTCCTCGGCCATCTCGACGGCCACCGCGAGGCCCTGGCACCGCAGCCAGTCGCACCGGGATCTCTGCTGATCCTGGACGAGGCCAGCATGATGTCCATCGCGGACATGGCCGCGATCATGGCCATCGCTCGCCGCCGGAACTGCAAGGTCGTGATCACCGGCGACCACGAGCAGCTCGCTGCTGTCGAAGGCGGCGGCGCGATGGCCATGCTCGCCCGGCGGCAGGGCTTCGTCCAGCTCGCCGAACCGCAGCGGTTCACCGCCGCCTGGGAACGTGACGCCACCCTGCGGCTGCGCGCCGGCGACGTCAGCGTCCTGGCCGACTACGACAACCACGGGCGACTGCGCGGCGGCAGCCCCGAGGAAGCAACCGAGCAGGCCTACCGCGGGTGGCTCGCCGACCACCTCGACGGCACCGACACCGTGCTGATCGCCCGCACCGAGGAGCAGGCCCGCGAACTGTCCCGCCGCGCCCGCGACGACCTCATCCGCTACGGCCAGATCTCCCCGGACAGCCCAGTCCGCCTGGCCGCCGGAGAGCAGGCCAGCGCCGGAGACCTGATCATGGCGCGCCGTAACGCCCGTCCCGGCCAGCCCGCGCATCCCGACAGGGAACTCACCAACCGCGACGTCCTCCAGCTCACCAGCACCGCCGCCGGCCCCGGCGGCACCCGCGTCGAGGTCCGGCGGCTCACCGGCCGCGATCCCGGAGACGGGCGGCCCTGCTGGTCGGCGCCGTTCACCGTCCCGCGCCGTTACCTGGCCGACCACGCCGCGCTCGCCTACGCCACAACCGCGCACGCAGCGCTCGGCCGTACCACAAGCACCGCTCACGTCCTTGTCGACGGCCTCGGCGACCGGCAGGGACTGTACGTCGCGATGAGCCGCGGCCGCGACGCCAACTACGCCTACTGCATCACCATCAGCCCCAAGTCAGCCGACGTCCGGGCTGGCAGCCGCCCCGCTCCCGAGGTCGCCCGCACCTGGCGCCTGAAGCGCGAGCACCAGGGCCTACCCATAACAGAGCCCCTGTCGCACGACGGCGGGACACCTGCCGTCGACCCGGTGGCCGTGCTGGCCGGAATACTGACGCGGGACGGCAGCCAGCTCACCGCCCTCGACACTCTGGAACGAGAACTATCCCGCGCCGACCACCTCGGCATACTCGGCAGCATCTGGGACGACCTGACCCGGAGCGCCCAGCACGCCCGCTTCGAGAACGCGCTCCGCGGCGCCCTGCCCGCCGATCTGGCTGACCAGGCCCTCGCCGACCCGGCGTGCACCTGGCTGTGGCGAACCCTGCGCGAAGCCGAGGCCGCCGGGCGCGACGGAGAGCATGCCCTACGCGAGGCGGTCGCCGAGCGCAGCATGGCCGGCGCCCGCGACATCGCCCGCGTCCTGGACTCCCGGCTCCGCCGCACCCTCGACGGCATCCAGCCCCAGCTACCCGGCGCCTGGTCCACGCGCGTAACCGACGCCGGCTCGGACGAGATCAACCGCTACCTGCGTGAGCTCGCCGAGGCCATGGACGACCGGACCCGCCGCCTCGGCGAGCACACCGCCCAGATCCAGCCCGCCTGGGCACGCCAAGCCCTCGGCCCGGTCCCCGTCCACCGGGCCGACCGGGCCAACTGGGAGCACCGAGCCAGCCAGGTCGCTGCCTACCGCGAACGCTACGACTACACCCACCCCGACGACCCCATCGGCCCCGAACCCGCAAAGGCCAGCCCTGAAACCCGCGCCGCCTGGCACGCCGCACTGGCGGCCCTCGGCCGTGTCGACGGCATCGACCTGCGCGGCTGCACCGACGGCGAACTGTGGCTGCGCCGCAACACCTACGAGCGCGAGACTGCCTGGGCACCACCCCACGTCGCCGAGGAACTGCGACTCATGCACATCGCCGAACGCGACACCCACGTCCGCGCCGTCCGCGCCGAACATGACGCGGCCGCCGCCCGAGAAGACCACACCGCCACCCGGCACCGGCGACTCGCCGTCACCTGGCGGGCGCTCGAGGCCAAGGCCGCTCGCGAAGCCGCCATGTTCACCACCGCTCAGGACACGCGCCGGCACTGGGCAGCCATCACCGAGACCACCCGCCGCATCGCCATCGCCGCCGACATCGAGCTTCGTCGCCGCCACCCCCGCATGCACATCGGCCCGCTCCGCCCGCACCCTGCCGAAGCCGAGCACCTGACCTACCCTGTGTCCGCCGAGCAGCACGACGTCGCGGTCCAGCTCACCCTCGACGGCACTGTCCAATTCGCATTCGCCGACAAGCGCTTCGGACAGAAGGCAGACACCCAACCCGAGGAAGACATCACCGGGCAGGCCCATCTCGCCCTTGGTCTCACCCCAGCGACCGCCGATGCCGATATCCCTGACCAGGTACGACGGATCCACGAAAATGCGAGGCACACCCAGGCCAAGCTTGACCAGCTCGCACAGACGCCGCTACCGGGAGAAGGCGAGTACGACCAGTCATCTGGGCCGGCGTGGCCCGCTCCGCCTGGACGGCAGCGCGATGCCGTGCTCCAGCCGCCACAGCCCAGGATCATCCCAGCAGCCCGCGCATCCGAGGCTTACCACAGTGCCGTCTCAGACGATACCGACGCCGAGCCAGAACGAGGCTGACCAATGTCCACGCTCAGGCCTACCGTCAGAACCATGGTCACCGCTGAAATCCACGACCCGCTGCCCGAGGCCATCGTCCGGCGACGCCAGCACGTCGAGGCCGTCCGCGCCCAGAGCCTGCTGGAAACGGGCCTCGACGGGCGGACCGCACTGGCCTGGGACTGGGCACTGACCGGGACCCGACCTTCGCCGGTCACCCTCTCCCTCGCTCCCGTCCGCCCGCCGACCCGAGACGAGATCTTGCGCGAGGCCACAGCCTCCGCCGAAGGCTCCACTGCCCCGTCCGGCGTCCCGGTCGATTATTGCGACCAGCTCGCCGAGGCTAGACGAGTCCTGGCCTGGCTCGTCGGCGCCACCGACGAGATCCCCGTCGATCGCGAGAACCGCGGTCAGCTCATCGGCGCCCGCGACGACTACGCCCGCACCGACAGCGAAATAAGCCAGATGCGCGACCACACTCGGCGTGGCATTGAAGACCGCGAGTCGCCCGACACCATGCATCTCGTCGGCTCTTGTCGCTCAGATCCGCAAGACACCAGCCGACTGAGCGTGGCCTGGCTTCAGGGCGTCCGCGACCTGCTCGACTGGGTGCTCGGCGACCGCCGAGACTCACCGCTATGTCACCGGACCGTCGGCCTGCCGACCGCCTACGAGCTCACCTACGAAGAAAGCGCAGCCACTGATGCGGAAATGCAGGGACGCCTCGGCGTCGTCGATGCAGCTATCCATCGGTCACCGCAGTACGCCCAAGCCCTAAAGGCCACTATCCGCTGGCTACGCGGCGAATCAGCCGTCCCGCCTGTGGACCACGCAGACAGCGACGAGCACGACCC
>JBOHCO010000102.1:0-1800 GCA_050698895.1 Streptosporangiaceae bacterium | reverse complement strand
GCACGGGGGCCCGGTCCGCTCGGTGCCCGACCTCAGCGCCGACGCCGACCCGTTCACCGGGATGGCCACCGGGCTGCTGAGCTTCCCGGCCGGCCAGCCGCCGTCCTACAGCCAGACCGACTTCGGCGGGACCAGCCTGGCCGCGCCGCTGGTGGCCGGGATGGTGACCGCCGCCCAGCAGGGCCAGCCCCGGCCGTTCGGCTTCCTCAGCCCGGTCATCTACCGGCTGGCCGGGACCCGGGCGCTCACCGACGCGCGGCCGCTGTCCGGGCTCAGCCCGGTGGCCGACCGGGGCGTGTTCTGCGGCGTGCCCGACGTACCCGCATGAGCCTCACCCCTGCCGCTGCGGCCCGGACGCCGGTCCCGTCCCTCTACATTAAGTTGGCTTACCGTGGGCGAGGCGACGATCAGGCGGGCGGGCGACGCGGACGCGGCAGTGCTGGCCGCGCTGCGCCGCGAGACGGCGCGAGAGCAGGACGGCGAGCGCGGCGACCCGGGCTTCGAGGACCGCTTCGCGGCCTGGCTGGCGCGCGAGTCACCCCGCCGGATCATCTGGCTGGCCGAGGCCGGCGGCGGCCTGGTCGGGGCGATGAACCTGACCGTCTTCGAGCGGATGCCCCGGCCGGGCCGCGCCCCGGCCCGCTGGGGTTACCTGGGCAACGCGTTCGTCCTGGCCGCGTACCGCAGCCGCGGCATCGGCAGCCAGCTCCTGGCCGCGTTGCTCGACCACGCACGGGAGGAGGGCTTCGCCCGGGTGGTGCTGAGCCCGACCGAGCGGGCCATCCCCTTCTACCAGCGGGCCGGGTTCGGGCCGGCCGACGAGCTGATGGTCTGGCACCCGCTGCCCCCGGCATCTCGCTGACCGGGCCCCGCGGATGGCGGGCCGTCAGGCGCCGCGCTGGCGGGCGGCGACGGCGGCCTTGCCGGGGTGCAGCAGGGCGGTGACCACGGCGCCGGCCACGAGCAGCACGGCCAGGAACGCGAACGCCGTGACGTCGCCGTGCACCGTGCCGGCGATCAGGCGAGCGGCGGGCGGGCCGGCCGTCCGGTGGCTGGCCAGGTAGCTGGCCGCCGCGCTGGCCGCGATCGTGTTGAGCAGCGCGGCGCCCAGTGACCCGCCGACCTGGTTGCTGCTGTTCACCATCGAGGCTGCCACCCCGGTGTCAGCGGGCCGGGTGCCCGCCGGGCCGAGGCTGAACGCGGTCACGACGGCGCAGCTCACGCCGAGGCCGACGAGGACCAGCGCGGGCGCGACGTCCGTGCCGTAGCTGCTGTGCGGGGTCAGCCGGGTCAGCCACGCCGTGCCCGCCGCCGCGAGCAGCAGGCCCGCCGGGACGATCACCTTGGGGCCGAGCCGCCCGAGGGCGACGGCCGCCCGGCGCTCCACCAGGACGAACGCGGCCAGCAGCGCCACGCCTCCGGCCAGCGGGCCGATGGTGAGCCCGCTCCCCCAGCCGCTGGTCGACGCCTCGCTGAACCCGTAGACGATGCCCACCAGGCCGGCCACGGCCAGCAGGGCCGCGGCGGCGAAGAAGATGTTCACGTACAGGCACCAGCGCCAGGACAGGTACTCGGTCAGCACGCCGCCCAGCAGCAGGCCGACGGCCCCGCCGGCGCCGGCGATGGTGGTGAAGATGCCCAGCGCCCGGCCTCGCTCCCGCGGATCAGTGAACGTCGTGGCGAGCAGGGCCAGGGCGGACGGGGCCAGCAGCCCGCCGAACGCGAGCGCGTAGGCGGTGAGCACCCACTGGCGGTCGGAGGAGGTGAAGCCCAGCGCCCGCTGGGCGGACGGCAGCGCGA
>JBOHCO010000101.1:0-10208 GCA_050698895.1 Streptosporangiaceae bacterium | reverse complement strand
CCGCCGCTGGACGTCCTGCTCAGGCTCAATCCGGAGGTCGAGCCTGAGACCCGGTCGGAGTTCGCGGTCGGCGCGCTGGCCAGCAAGTTCGGCATGAGCTCGGCGGAGATCCTGGCGCTCGCCAGCGACGGCGCGCTGGCCGGCCCTGGCCTGCGGCTGCGCGGCGTGCACGTCCACGTCGGATCGAACCTGAACGACGTGACCGCGTTCGCCACGGCCGGGACGCGCGCGGCTGCGCTGCTCGCTCGCCTGCGGGCGGTGAACGGCGGCCGTGGCTCCCAGCTCGACACCGTGGACTTCGGTGGCGGGTTCCCGCTGCCGTCGGCCGCCGCGCCGGAGCCCGCGCGGTTCCGCGACGCACTGGCCGCAGCGCTCAGCGAGGCCAGGCTGGGCCTGCCGCCCCGGCCCGCGATCGAGCCCGGCCGCTACCTGGTCGGCGCGGCGGGCTGGCTGGTGGCCAGCGTCCTGCACACCCGAGTCAGGTCCGGCCGCAGCCAGCAGGTGGTGCTGGATGCGGGGATGACCGAGTTGATCCGGCCCGCGCTCTACGGCAGCCGCCACCCGGTGCATGTCCTGCGGGCGCACGGCGGGAACGGCGCCGGCCGGCTGCAGACCGCGCTGGAAGGGCCGGTCTGCGAATCCACCGACTCGTTCGGCAGTCACCTGCTGCCGCCGCTCCGCCGCGGCGACCTCGTGGCGATCGGCCGGGCCGGCGCCTACGGCGCCTCCTTTACCTCGCGCTACAACGGCCGCCCGCCGCCCGCCGAGGCGGTGCTGCGGCCAGACGGATCGCTGGAGCGCTGCGACCGGCCGCGGATGGCCGCCGCCGCCCCGCCTTCCCCCATCAGACTTCGCCAGGAAGGGGATCTCACATGATCACTACCAGCGCTCTGCGCCGCTGGGCGGCCGGTAACCGACCCGCCCGGACCCGCCCGCTGGCGTCAGGCCGCGCCCGCCGTATGCGCATTGTCGCCGGGATCGGCGTTGCCGGGCTGTCCGTCGGCCTGCTCGCTGCCTGCTCCTCGTCCGGCGGCGGCGCCGGCCAGTCGAACGGGGACGTCGCCATCGTCCCCGAAATGCAAGGCAGCACCGCCGACGACATCTTCCCGATCGTCAGCGGCCCACAGGTAACGCCGTACAACCAGCAGGACTTCCAGTGGCTGATGTACCGGCCGCTGCTGTGGTACGGCGGTCAGCCGGGCAACGAGTTCGGCTTGAACCAGAAGATCAGCCTGGCCGACCCGCCGGTCTACAGCGACCACGACACCGTGATCACGATCCGGCTGAAGAAGTACTACTGGTCGGACGGCACGCCGGTCACGGCCAGGGACGTCACGTTCTTCTTCAACCTGCTGAAAGCCAACAAGGATTACTGGGGGCTCTACACGCAGGGCGAGTTCCCGGACAACGTGAAGATCATGCAGGCGGTCAACCCGACGACGGTCAGGCTGACGCTCACCAGGCCCTACTCGCCGGAGTTCTACAGCACCAGCGAGCTCTCGGCGCTTATCCCGTTCCCGCAGCAGGCGTGGGACAAGACCTCGGCGAGCGGCAAGGTCGGCAATTATGACGAAACGCACGCCGGCGCGGTCGCGGTGTTCAAGTACCTCCTCGGTCAGGCCCGGTCGCTGAACACCTACGCCTCCAACCCGATCTGGCAGGTCGTGGACGGTCCCTTCCGGCTCAAGTCGTTCTCTACCCGAGGTGACATCGACCTGGTGCCGAACAAGCATTACTCGGGATCGCCCACGCCGCGGCTCAAGGAGCTCATCGAGCGGCCGTTCACCTCGCCGACAGCAGAGTTCAATGCCCTGCTCGCGGATACCGGAATGACTGCCGGGGCCGTGCCGAGCGAGGACGACAGCCAGATCCCCGCGCTCAAGGCGGACGGGTACCGGCTCTTCAACACGCTCACCTACGGCATCAACTACATCGTGATCAATTTCAACAGCCCGTCCGCTGGCGTACTGTTCCGCCAGCTCTATATCCGGCAGGCGCTGCAGCGCCTGGTCAACCAGCCGCAGGATGTCAAGTACGCCTACCACGGCAACGCCACGCCGAGCTACGGGCCGGTCCCGCTGGCCCCGGCGAGCCCGTTCACTTCGGCGTACGAGCGCGCGAACCCCTACCCGTTCAGCGTCGCGTCGGCCGAGAGCCTGCTGCGCAGCCACGGCTGGGCGGTGCACTCAGGCGGGTCGGACACCTGCGTGCGGCCGGGCACCGGGCCCTCGGACTGCGGCGCGGGCATCTCGAAGGGCAAGGCGCTGACGTTCAGGATCGTCTACGCCAGCGGCGACCCGGGCTACGCGGTCATGATGGAGTCCTTCCAGTCCGACGCCAGGTCCGCGGGGATCACCATCCAGCTCAGCGAGGGCCAGTTCAACCAGATCACCGGCGTCACCGGGCCCTGCAAGATGGGCTCGAAGGCGTGCAACTGGGACGGCGTCATGTACGGCGGGACCACCTACGGCATCTACCCCACCGGGAACGGGTTCTTCACCACCGACGCCGCCGGGCAGGGCAGCTACAACAGCGCCGAGGCCGACCGGCTGATCGATGCCACCGAGTTCCAGCCGGGCCTGAAGCCATTCGACGCCTACGAGAACTACATCGCCCAGCAGCTCCCGTTCATCTGGATGCCCTGGGAGCAGGTAGGCATCAACAACGTCGTGGCCAAGAACCTGCAGGGGTTCACCGGCGACCAGGAGAACCCGTTCGCCGACACCTTCCCGGAGGACTGGCACTTCGGCAAGTAGGCCGGGACCACAGCGATGATTACATACTCTGCGCGACGCACCCTCCAGGGCCTGTTCGTGGTCGTGGTGGTCTCGTTCCTGACCTTCATCGAGGCGCACCTGCTGCCGGGCAATCCGGCCCGGGCCATCCTCGGCATCCACGCCAGCGCGGCCCAGATCCGGGCCTTCGACATCGAGAACGGCTACAACCAGGCGCTGCCGATTCAGTACCTGGACTACGCCGACCACCTGCTGCACGGGAATCTCGGCTTCTCCTACCAGCTCAACCAGAGCGTCGCGGCCCTGCTCGGCGAGCGGCTGCCGGCCACGGTGGTCCTGGTCGGGCTGTCGGTCGTGGTGGCCCTGATCGCCACCGTGCCGCTGGCCGTGGTGCAGGCTGTGCGGCGCAACAAGCCGGTCGACTACGCGCTGACCGGGGCGTCGTTCGCGCTGTACTCGATGCCGACGTTCTGGCTCGGCCTGATCCTCATCCTGCTGTTCGCGGTCAAGATCCGGCTCTTCCCGCCGGCCGCGCCGCAGGGCAGCGCGATCCAGGTCCTGCTGCACCCGGCCGGGCTGGTGCTCCCGGTAGCCGCCCTCTCTCTCGGCAGCATCGCCGCGTTCAGCCGCTACCTGCGCTCCTCGCTGCTCGACAACCTGGCTGAGGACTACGTGCGTACCGCCAAGGCGAAGGGGATGCCCCGGCGGATCGTGCTCTACCGGCACGTGTTCCGCAACGCGCTCAGCCCGATCATCACGCTGATCGGCCTGAGCCTGCCGGGCATCCTGGGCGGGGCGCTGATCACCGAGTCCGTGTTCAACTACCCGGGCATGGGCCTGCTGTTCTGGAATTCCGCCCAGTCGCAGGACTACCCGGTACTGCTCGGCGTCACCATCATCGTGGCGCTGGGCACGGTGGTCGGCTCGCTGCTGGCCGATCTGCTGTACGCGGTCGTCGACCCGCGCGTGCGGTACCGGAGGGCATGACGATGAACCCAGTGACCAGCCCTGCCACCACGACGGCCGAGCCCGGCACCCCGGCCGAGCCGCAGCTGCCGTCGGTGGGCAACCCGCTCCGCCTGGCGGCCGAGGCCCTGGCCCAGAACCGGGCGGCCCTGGCGGGCGTGATCATCATCCTGCTGATGGCCGGCTTCTCGTTCATCGGGCCGATGATCTACCACACCAACCAGGTCACGACGAACCTGTCGCACTCGCTCCGGCCGCCGAGCAGCGCGCACCCGCTCGGCACCGACAACGAGGGCTACGACGAGCTCGGCCGGCTCATGCTCGGCGGCCAGACCTCGCTGGAGGTGGGCCTGGCCGCCGCATTCGTCGCGACGATGGCCGGCGTGCTGTGGGGAGCGGCCTCCGGTTACGCCGGCGGGATCATCGACTCGGTGATGATGCGGATCGTGGACGGGCTGCTGGCCATCCCCACGCTGTTCCTGCTCGTCTACCTGTTCACCGTGTTTCAGGCCAGCATCCTGCTGATGATCCTGGTCATCGGCCTGGTGGCGTGGCTGGTCCCGGCCCGGTTGGTCCGGGCCGAGACGCTGCGGCTGCGAACGCTCGAGTACGTGGACGCGGTGCGGGTGATGGGCGGGAGCCCGCGGCGGATGATCTTCCGGCACATCATCCCGAACACCATCGGCACCATCATGGTCAACGCCAGCTTCCAGGTCGCCGATGCCATCCTGGCGCTGGCCAGCCTGTCGTTTCTCGGCCTTGGCATCCCGCCGCCCGCGGCGAACTGGGGCGGGATGCTGTCCACCGGGGTCAACTACGTATACGCGGGGAACTGGTGGCTGATCTACCCGCCGGGAATCGCGATCGTGCTGACCGTGATGGCCTTCAACGCGATCGGCGATGGCCTCCGGGACGCCTTCGAGACCAGATTGCAGCGCCGCTGATGCCCGTATCCACGACCGAGGGAGTACCGAAAATGCTCGATGTCCTGATCACCGGCGGCGACGTCTACGACGGCACCGGCGCGGCGCCGGTCCGGGCCGACGTGGGGATAGCCGGGGACCGGGTGGTTAGGACCGGCCCGCCGGGAGCACTCCCCGCAGCGGCGGTGACCATCAGCGCGACCGGCCGGGCAGTGTGCCCGGGGTTCATCAACATCCTCAGCCACTCCAACCTGTCGATCCTGCATGATCCTCGGTCGCTGGGAGAGCTGACCCAGGGCGTGACCACGGAGGTGTTCGGCGAGGGCAGCTCGATGGGCCCGCTGACCCCGCGGATGAAGGCCGAGCTGGAACGCAGCGAGAACGGCCTGGTCTACGACGTCTGCTGGGACCGGCTGTCGGAGTACCTGCGCCACGTGGAGCGCCGCGGTGCCTCGCAGAACGTTGCCTCGTTTATCGGCGGCGGCACGATCCGGGCCAATGTCGTCGGCTACGACGACCGCCCGGCAACCGCCGCCGAGCTGGACCGCATGCGGGAGCTAGTCGCCGAGGAGATGGCCGACGGCGCCCTGGGGATCGCCTCGGCGCTGATCTACCCGCCCGGCAGCTACGCCGCCACCGCCGAGCTGACCGATCTGTGCCAGGTCGCGGCCGCCTACGACGGGTGCTATGCCTCGCACATCCGCAGCGAGGGGGAGGGGCTGCACCGGGCGATCGGCGAGTTCCTGGCCATCTGCCGGGACGCCGGCCTGCGCGGCGAGATGTTCCACCTCAAGGCCGCGGGTCGCCACCACTGGGACCAGATGGACGGGGCGATCGAGCTGCTCGAGCAGGCCCGCGCGGCCGGCCAGCCGGTCACCGCGGATGTCTACCCTTACCCGGCCAGCTCCACCGGGCTGACCAGCATCATCCCGGACCGGTACCACGAAGGCGGGGCAGACGCCCTGTACGACCGGCTCTCCGACCCGCAGGTGCGCAGCCAGATCCGCGCCGACCTGCAGCGCGCCGGCCGCTGGGGGGATGTGAGCGAGGCCGACAGCGTGCTGATACTGCAGGTCACCCGCGAGGAGAACCGCAGTTGCCAGGGCCGGACGCTGGCCGACATCGCCGCCGAGCGGCAGACCGATCCGATCGACACGGCCCTGGATCTGATTGCCAGCGACCGGTCCCGGGTCGGATCCGCGTTCTTCTCCATGTCGGAGGACAATCTCCGCAAGGCGCTGCGCCGCCCGTGGGTGGCCATCAGCTCCGACGGCTCCTCGATGGCGCCCGAGGGCGCGTTCCTGGCCGCGCCGACCCACCCCAGGGCCTACGGCAGCTTCGCCCGGGTGCTCGGGCACTATGCCAGGGACGAGAAGCTGCTGACCCTGGCCGACGCCATCCACCGGATGAGCGGAC
The DNA here is from genome assembly GCA_050698895.1 of Streptosporangiaceae bacterium. Classification (GTDB taxonomy): domain Bacteria; phylum Actinomycetota; class Actinomycetes; order Streptosporangiales; family Streptosporangiaceae; genus DASUBV01. Next base: position 4,168 of record JBOHCO010000101.1, on the reverse strand, counting down.
TGCCGGCGGCCACGCTCGGGCTGAGCGGGCGCGGGGTGCTGCGCGAGGGCAGCTTCGCCGACATCGTGGTGTTCGACCCGGCGGCCGTCGCTGACCGGGCCACCTTCGGCGATCCGCACCGCTTGTCGGCCGGGGTGAGCGAGGTCCTGGTCAACGGCAAGATCGCGATATCCGGCGGCGCGTTCACCGGGGAACTGCCCGGCCGCGCCCTGGCTGGCCCAGGAGCCCGCCGGTGACGCGGCCCCAAGCGGCAATCCTGGATCAGGACCGCGCCCTGGCCGCGGTCGCCGAGGTGGCGGCGGCCTGCACCGGCCACCTGGGGCTGGCCGCGCGGCACCTGGAGACTGGCCAGGAACTTAGCTGGAACCCCGGCGGCCAGATCGGCACCGCGAGCACGGTGAAGATCGCGATCTTCGCGGAGGTGATGCGACAAGCCCGGCTCGGCCAGGTCGACCTCGGCGCGAAAGCGATAACGACCGAGAGTGACCTGGTCGGCGGCTCCGGCGTGCTGCCGGTACTCCGGCCCGGCCTGCGCTGCACGGTCGCGGATCTGTGCACGCTCATGATCGTCGTGTCGGATAACACCGCCACGAACATGCTGATCGACCTCGTCGGCGGGGTCGGCGCGGTCAACCAGGGGATGCAGACTCTGGGCTATCCCGAGATCCGGCTGAATCACAAGATCGGCTACCCGGCGCCGCCCCTGATCGTGGCCGATCCGCCCGCCTACCAGGCGCCGGCCGAGCCGCTCGGCACGGCCACTCCCGCCGAGTTCTGCCGCCTGGTCGCCGACCTGCAGGCCGGTACCGTCGTGGACGCGGCCGCGTCGGCGGAGATGATCACCGTGCTGCGGCATCAGCAGTCACAGTCCCAGTTCCCCCGGTCCTACCTCGACGTCGCCGAGCCGCGCGACCAGCCGGGACCAGACGGGCCGGCGATAGCCAACAAGACCGGAAGCGTCGGCGGCTGCCGCGTCGACACCGGGCTGCTGTACCTGCCCGATGACGGCGGGACCGTCGCTTACTGCGCCGCGGCGGACCGGCTGGCCGACCGGAGCATGACGCCGCTGTCCGAGGGAAACGAGATCGTGGGCCGGCTGGGCGCGATCGTGCTGGCCCGCTGGTGGCCGGGACCCGGCCCGGTCCCGGTCAGAGCCGGCTGGCTGCCCGCCGCCGGGCAGGCGCCAGCAGCTGCGACGGAGTGACGACCGATGCCACCCTTGCTGCAGATCGAGGACCTGCACACCGAAATCCGCCTGCGGCGTGCCACCGTGCACGCGCTGGACGGGGTCAGCCTGACCGTTGAGCCGGGAGAATGCCTCGGCATCGTGGGCGAGTCGGGCTGCGGCAAGACGATGACCGCGCTGTCGATCATGCAGCTGCTGCCCCCTGGCGGGCACATCGCCGGGGGCCGGATCACGCTCGACGGGCAGGACATCTCATCGCTGAGTGACGACGCCATGCAGCACATACGGGGCAACGAGATCGGGATGATCTTCCAGGATCCGATGACCTCGCTGAATCCCACCATGACCATCGGCGATCAGATAGCCGAAACCGTCGTGCGGCACCGCGGGGTAGCCAAGAAGGCCGGGCTGGCCAGGGCGGCCGAAGTCCTCGGCCTGGTCGGCATGCCCAGGCCCGCCGAGCGGGTCAGGAGCTACCCGCACCAGCTGTCCGGCGGCACGCGCCAGCGCGTGATGATCGCGATGGCTCTGGCCTGCGAGCCGAAGCTGCTGATCGCCGACGAGCCGACCACCGCGCTGGACGTGACGATCCAGAAGCAGATCCTGGAGCTCATCGACGACCTGCGCAAGCGCCTGGGGATGTCGGTGATCCTGGTCACCCACGACCTGGGCGTGATCGCTGGCCGCGCGGACCGAGCCGTCGTGATGTACGCCGGAAAGGTCGCCGAGACCACGAGCACGCTCAAGCTGTTCGCCAACCCCCGGCACCCCTACGCCGAGGCGCTGTTCCAGGCCCTGCCGGAGAAGGCCGCCGACATGTCGGACCGGCTGTACAGCATCCCGGGGATGCCACCGGATCTCACCCGCCCGCCCGCTGGCTGCCGGTTCGCGGCGCGCTGCCGGTACGTCCAGGATCGCTGCCGGGAGGCGGAGCCCGAGCTGGCGGGTGACAGCCTGGATCACGCGTTCCGCTGCTACTTCCCCGTCGGCTCGGCGGACGACAAGTCGCCAGTGGCGGAGCTGGAGGTGACGCAGCGAGAGCGCGTCGTCCGGGCGGCCAGCGAGGCCGCCGGCGGCGGCGGCCCGCTGCTTAGGGTCGACCATCTGGTGAAGAAGTTCCCGGTGACCTCGGGCGCGATCCTGCAGCGCAGGATCGGCGAGGTCAGCGCCGTCGCCGACGTCAGCTTCTCGGTCATGCCCGGCCAGACCTTCGGCATGGTGGGCGAGTCGGGCTGCGGCAAGACCACGATCGGCCGGCTGATCGCGGGCCTGGAGAAGGCCGACGGAGGCTCGATCACGCTGGACGGCGAGGACCTGGTGACCATGCGCACCCGTGAGCGGCGGCGCCGCAGCCCTAAGGTGCAGCTCATGTTCCAGGACTCGTCGGCCTCGATGGACCCCAGGATGCGGGTGGGCCCGATCTTGCGCGAGCCGCTGGCCATCCAGCGCATCGGGAGTCGGGCCGAGCAGCAGACCAAGATCAACGCGATGCTGGACGAGGTCGGGCTGCCGAGGGACGCCGTGGAGCGGTATCCGCACGAGTTCTCCGGCGGCCAGCGGCAGCGGCTCGGCCTGGCCCGCTCGCTGATCCTGAGCCCGATGCTGCTGGTGGCCGACGAGCCGGTTTCTGCGCTGGACGTATCCATCCAGGCGCAGAACCTCAACCTGATGCAGGATCTGCAGCGCGACCTCGGCCTTTCCTACCTGTTCATCTCTCATGACCTGTCGGTGGTCAGGTACATGGCGGACACGATCGGGGTCATGTACCTGGGCAAGCTGGTCGAGGTCGGTCCCGCGGACGACCTGTACCATCACCCGATTCACCCCTATACCCGCGGCCTGATCGACACTATTCCCGTAGCCGATCCCCTGCTCGCGCAAGCCAGGGAGGAACGGGGAGTGGTCGGCGAGCTGCCGTCGGCAATCGACCCGCCATCGGGCTGCCGGTTCCGGACCCGCTGCCCGTACGCGCAGGACATCTGCGCGGCCGAGGAACCACCGCTGCGGCTGTTCACCGCCGCAGGACACGAGGCGGCCTGCCATTTCCCGCTCCGGGATCCGGAGGTCCCCGCCCCGCCCGCCGCCGCCCAGTAGTGGCGACGCCCCGGTGCCATGCGCAGCCGTGTGCGGGCGGCCAGGCAGCAGCCCAGGGCCTGATCCAGCGGCAGGGCGGGTCCGCTGCGTGTCCGAGGCAGCGTTGTCCGAGGCAGCGTTGTCCGAGAATTCCGAAAGAAGAAACTACTGCGTGGGCTGGATTAGCCGATCGTTCTTGTGCTCGTCCGTGAAGCTCGGTATCCCCGGATCGGGAGATCCTTCGCCCTTGCGCTCATCGTCTGGCCCGGTGCCGTCCCTCGGGGCGCCCGGTTCATCGCCTGAGAGCCGCTGCCATAGCCTGCGAATGCTGATGTGCTTGGTCATGGCTGTCAGTCTGAAGCAAAATCGCAGATACGAGAAGAGCAGTGGCTGCTAGCAGCGCAACCACGCTCAGCTTCCAGTGCCTCACCTTTCGTGCCTGTTGTCTATCATTTGGCCAAGAAGGTCACTGCGGCTCCCGGCCATGCCGACCCGATACGCGGCGACCCTCTCATCGGCCGCATACGGGCTTGCATCCGAGGCCCGAGCAGAGAGGGCTTGCGCCAGAGCAGTTCAGGCGGATCCGGCGGGCTGGGTGGCCGGCGCGGTGAGCTCGAGCTGCATGCCGTCGGGGTCTTCGAACGGGAGCACGTCGATGCCGAACGATGGCAGGCTGGTGATCTCGCCGTGCGGCGCGCCGTGCTCGTCGAGCACCCGCGCCGCGTGCTCAAGGTCATCGCGGCTGGGCACGCTGAAGCTGAGGTGGTCCAGGCCGACCCGGTCGGGGTCGAAGCGGTCGCCCGGCGGCGCCACCGGCCGCAGCCCCAGCAGCAGGCTGCCGCGGATCAGGACCACGCCGCCGAAGAGGATCTTGAACACCTCGGCGGCCGACGGGTCGCCGGGCGGCGG
>JBOHCO010000100.1:0-2219 GCA_050698895.1 Streptosporangiaceae bacterium | reverse complement strand
GGCTACGACACTGTGATAGACGACGAGGGCAGCAACATCAGCGCGGGCGAAAAGCAGCTGCTGACGATCGCACGGGCTTTTCTTGCCGATCCATCGCTGCTGATCCTTGACGAAGCCACGAGCTCGGTCGACACGCGCACCGAAGTCCTCGTGCAGCACGCGATGGCGGCCCTTCGGTCGGACCGCACGAGCTTTGTCATCGCGCACCGGCTGTCCACCATTCGGGACGCCGACCTGATCCTGGTGATGGAGGCGGGACGCATCGTCGAGCAGGGCACCCACGAGGAGCTGCTGGCCGCCGGCGGCGCCTACGCCCGGCTGTACGCGGCGCAGTTCGCCCAGGCCATGGCGGCGGTGGACTAGGGCCGCAGTGGGCTAGGGCGGCGGTGGACCAGGGCGGCGGCCGGGCGCGGAGTTATCGTGGGGGAGTGCGGGTGGAGATCAGCCCGGACGCCGCCGGGCTCGTCGCGGCCCGCGGCGGGCGGCTGTGGGTGTGGGCGGCGTACCCGCGCCGGTGCTGCGCGGGCGTGCCCGCCTGCATGCACGCCGCCACCGCCCCGCCGCGCTGCCGGGACGGGTTCACCCGGGTGGCGGCGCCGGGGCTGGAGCTGTGGTTCCAGGCCCCGGCGGGCAGCCGGCCCGACGTACTGGAGATCGGCCTCCACGGCCGGCGGCGCCCGCGCGTCGAGGCGTACTGGGACGGCTGCCTGTTCGCGCTGACGGGCTAGCGGGCCGGGCTAGCGGGCCCACGCAGGCGCATCACGCGTCCCGCAGCCGGAACACCAGCCCGCCGAGCAGCATCGCGCCCAGGGCCCACAGGGCCAGCACGCCGAGGCCCGCCCACGGGCTCAGCGCCTGGCTGCCCAGCGCCGCCCCGGTGGTGGCCTGGATGTCGAGCCCGGCGCTCATCGGGCCGATCTGCTCCAGGTGGCGGCGCCAGTCCGGATCCAGGGCGGCGGCGATGACCGGGAACAGGTACAGCAGGCCGAGAACCGCGCCGATCGCCACCGCGGAGTCCCGGATCGCGACCGCGACGCCGAGGGCCAGCAGGGCGACCAGGCCCAGGTAGAGCACCGATCCGGCGGCGGCGCGCAGGTCGGGCCCGGTCAGCGACAGCGGCGGGTAGCCGTGCGCCGGGATGAGGCCGCGGCCGGGCAGGATGAGCCGCCCGGCGAGCATGGAGGCCAGCACCGCGACCGTGCCCGCGGCCAGCACCAGCCCGGTCACGATGAGAGCCTTGGCGGCCAGCACGGTGCCCCGGCGCGGCACCGCCGCCAGCGTGACCCGGATCATGCCGGTGCTGTACTCGCCGGTGACCGCCAGCACGGCGATGATGGCGGCGACCGCCTGGCCGAGCTCGACTCCGGTCAGGCTGAGCCGGGCCGGGTCCTGGCCGCAGCCGGCCGACGGGCAGCTCACGGCGGCGGCCGTCACCGCGCCGACCGCCGCGGTCACCGCGACGACCGCGGCCAGCAGCCAGAACGTGCCCGACATCGTGCGGACCTTGGTCCACTCGGCGTGCAGGCCGAGGCGAAGGGAGTTCATGCGTCCCGCCGGCTCAGCGCCCAGGCGGCCAGGGCCAGCGCGGCGGCGGTCCAGGCGGCCAGCACGGCCAGCCCGGCCCACGGGGCCAGCGGGAAGTAGCCGGCCTGTGCCGCGTACACGTTGGTGACCTGGTGGTACTGGGGCAGCGTGGCCTGGACGGCGAACGCCGCCGCCGGGGTGACCCGCAGCAGCCAGTCCTGGGCCGACAGCGGCAGCACCGGGGCGGCCACGGTGAGCAGGTAGGGCAGGACGATCACCACGATGGCGACGGTGACCGCGGCCGCGCTGCGTCGCAGCACCGTGGCGAGGGCCAGCGCGAGGACGGCGGCCAGCGCCAGCACGGCCGCGGTGCCGGCGATCACGCGGACCTCGGTCAGCGCCGTGACCGGGAAGACGAAGACTCCGCCGGCCCGCAGTTCCCGCTGGCCGAGCACGACCACGATGGCCGAGCTGACCAGGCTCGTCACGAAGGTCAGCGCGCCGATCACGCCGGCCTTGGCGGCCAGCACCCGGCCGCGGCGCGGGCTGGCGGCGAGCGTGACCCGGATCAGGCCGCGCCGGTACTCGGCGGTCATGAACATCGCCGCCACCACGACGATCGCGATCAGCCCGGCGAACGTGCCGATCAGTGTCTGCGCGATCGTGGTGCCGAGCCCGTTCGCCCCGGTCACCAC
>JBOHCO010000099.1:0-1086 GCA_050698895.1 Streptosporangiaceae bacterium | reverse complement strand
TAACACCCTGGTGTTAGCAACGGGACACCCACAGCTGGTCTTGGGGCGGGGCGGGGCGGGCGGCCCGGCTAGGCGGTCATGAGGGCGGCGAAAGTCTCGGGGGCGATATTGCCGCCGGAGATGACCGCCACCGTGCGGTGGCCGGCGGCCGGGACGACGCCCGAGCGCAGCGCGGCCAGCGCGACGGCGCCGCTGGGCTCGATGACGATCTTCATGCGGCTGAAGCAGAACCGCATGGCCTCGACGATGGCGTCCTCGGTCACCGTGACCACGTCGCTGAGCAGCCGGGAGTTGACCGCGAATGTCAGCTCGCCGGGCTGCTGGGCCAGCAGCCCGTCGGCGATGGTGGCCGGCTTGGCCAGCGTGACCCGGTGGCCCGCGCGCATGGACTGACGGGTGTCGTCGGCCCCGGCCGGCTCGACGCCGATGACCGAAGCCTCAGGCAGCAGGGCCCGGACCGCGGTCGACACGCCCGCAGCCAGGCCGCCTCCGCCGACCGGCACCAGAACCTGGTCGACGGGGCCGTCGCCGGACCGGGCGGCCTGCTCCACCAGCTCGAGCCCCAGGGTGCCCTGACCGGCCATGATGTCGTAGTCGTCGAAGGGCCGGACGATGGTCAGCGAGCGCTCGGCGGCGATGGCCGCCGCGACCTCCTCGCGGTCCACCTGGCCGGGGTCGTACTGGCACATCTCGGCGCCGTAGCCCTCGATGGCAGCCAGCTTGGCCCTGGACCCGGTGGCCGGGACGACGACCACGGCGTGGATGCCGAGCAGCCGGGCGGCCAGGGCGATGGCGCCGCCGTGATTGCCGGAGGAGTACGCCACCACGCCCCGGGCTCGCTCGCCGTCGTCGAGCAGGCTGAGGCGGTTGTAGGCGCCGCGGAACTTGAAGGCGCCGGCCCGCTGGAAGTTCTCGGCCTTGAGCAGGACAGACCCGCCGCATTGCTCGTCGAGGGTGGCGGAGCTGAGCAGCGGGGTGCGGTGCGCCACCCCGGTCAGCCGCTTGGCGGCGGCCTGGATCCGGTCGATGGTCAGGGCCTGGCTGGGGGCGATCTCCTCTGCGGTCACCGCCCCATTCTGCCAACAC
>JBOHCO010000098.1:0-8252 GCA_050698895.1 Streptosporangiaceae bacterium | reverse complement strand
CGGCTGCACTGGGCCAGGGCCGCCGACCGGCTGCGCGGGCCCGACGTGACCCGGCTCCTCGACGCCGTGCAGGAGGTCTTCGCCGAGGCGCTCGGCGCCGGCGGGACCTCGTTCGACCGCCTCTACGTGAACGTCAACGGGGAGAGCGGCTACTTCGACCGCGCGCTGGCCGTGTACGGCCGCGAGGGTCAGCCATGCCCGCGGTGCGGCACGCCCGTCCGGCGCGACCCGTTCATGAACCGGTCGGCCTACAGCTGCCCGGTATGTCAGCCCAGGCCCCGCAATGGCCGCGTGTGAGGCGTCTGCGGTGCCCGCTTCGACGGGATGCTCTAGGCTGTCGCGCTTCCAGCGTGTGACGCATGATGTCCGGGGAGGCAAAGGTGGCTGATGATGTTTCGCCACCGGACCCCTGGCCACCGGGCGAGCAGGGGCTGGACACGAGCGATGCCGGGGCCGATCCGGTCCGGCTCACCGCCTGGGTGCGCGGTCGCGTGCAGGGCGTGGGGTTCCGGTGGTGGGTGCGCAGCCGGGCGCTGGAGCTGGGGCTGGTGGGCTGGGCCGAGAACCTGGCCGACGGCCGGGTCAAGGTCGTGGCCGAGGGATCCAAGGACGCAGGCGCCCAGCTGCTCGAGCTGCTCGGCGGCCGCGACACGCCCGGCCAGGTGGCCCACGTCACGCATCGCTGGGACTCGGCTCGGGGCGGGCTGTTCGGATTTGTCGAGCGCTGATGCGTCCCGCGTCGGCGCGACCCCGGTGACCTGCATGATCCGCCAACTTGACCGGATAGCCTTGACGGTGGGACCATAGGAGTGTTACCTGCGCGCAGCCGCCTCAGCTCATTTATGGCGATGGTATGCGCGTCCACTCTGGTCGCTCAGTGTGGAGGACCTTACACAATGGCGAAGGCTCTATTTGGCCACGTCGGTGGGCCGGATCCCCGCATGGTCTCAGAGATGCGCCGCCTGCAGCAACGAGTACGTGACCTGGAGGCCGAGCTTGCCCGGCTTCAGGACGAGAACGACGTGCTCACCGCTGAGGTGGGGCATGACCTGCTGATCCCGGTCCGCGAGCCGGCGCTCACCTAGTGAGCGTGCGCGGTCACGACGCATGTGACCGCGACTGGCGGAGGAGCGTCACGAATAACGGCGGCGTCCCTCTTTGCTTGACCTGACGGCCTCTGCTGCCCTTAACGGCGCAGGGGTTCTAGTAGCGTGCCGCGGATTTATGCGGCACATGTGCGCTTTTGTGGCACCATCATTGAGCTGAGCCCAGGCTGAGCATCGCGTTAGTCCTCGCCATGGCCTGGCCAAGATCTCCTAAACCTTTGGCTCGACGCCATCAGCGCCTGGCTTGACGCGCTCAGCTGCCATATCGCGGTGCGAGTGTGGCTCATGTGACCACCCCCGTCACACCCGCATCAGGCTCGGACGGTGGTTCGGATGGCCGGTGCCCCAGGCCGGGTGACCTGAACTGCTCCCTGGGACACAGGGGGAATGCCGCATTGGTTCATGAAATATCCTCAGGGGAGCCGACTCTGCCCGCGCTGGGCGCCGCAATCCGCTGCGGTGACGGCACCGCGCGGTAGGGTGCGGGTGAGCCAGGCCGCCCCACCGCCGCCGCGAGACCCGGCGGCCCGAGCCGGGGGCCGCGCCAGCGCCGGGTCCAGTCGGATCTGAGCCGGAGGGGGCCGCGAGTGAGCGGCGGTCCGAGCTAGCAGGTCCGAGCTAGAACTGGGGAGGAGTCCGCGGGTGTACCTGAAGACTCTCACCCTGCGTGGCTTCAAGTCGTTCGCCTCGGCCACCACGCTGCGCTTCGAGCCCGGCATCACCTGCGTCGTGGGCCCGAACGGGTCGGGCAAGTCCAACGTGGTGGACGCGTTCACCTGGGTCATGGGCGAGCAGGGGGTCAAGTCGCTGCGCGGCGGCAAGATGGAGGACGTGGTCTTCGCCGGCACGGCCGGGCGTCCCGCGCTCGGCCGGGCCGAGGTCACGCTGACGATCGACAACTCCGACGGCGCCCTGCCCATCGACTATGCCGAGGTGACGATCAGCCGCCTGCTGTTCCGGTCCGGGCAGAGCGAGTACGCCATCAACGGGGACCACTGCCGCCTGCTGGACGTCCAGGAGCTTCTGTCGGACACCGGGCTGGGCCGGGAGATGCACGTCATGGTCGGCCAGGGCCAGCTCGACGACGTGCTGAACTCCGGGCCTGAGGCCCGCCGGGCGCTGATCGAGGAGGCCGCCGGGGTACTCAAGCACCGGCGGCGCAAGGAGAAGGCGCTCCGCAAGCTCGACGCCATGCAGGCCAACCTGACCCGCCTGGTGGACCTGACCGGCGAGCTGGGCCGCCGGCTGAAGCCGCTGGGCCGGCAGGCGCAGATCGCCCGCAAGGCCGCGGTGATCCAGGCCGACCTGCGGGACGCGCGCCTGCGGCTGCTGGCCGACGACTACCTGACGCTGGCCGCCGAGCTGGAGCGGGACGAGGCCGACGAGGCGGCCAAGGCGCAGGCCCGGGCCAGCCTCGAGGCGGCCCTGAGCCAGGTTCGTGCGCGCGAGGCGGAGCTGGAGGCGGCCGGCCAGCAGCACGCGCCCCGGCTGGCCCAGGCCCAGGAGACGTTCTTTGCGCTGTCCGCGCTGGCCGAGCGGCTGCGCGGGGTGGCCAGCCTGGCCGGCGAGCGGCACCGGCACCTGACGGCGCCCGAGCCGCAGCGGCCGGGCCGGGACGCCGACGCCCTGGACTGCGAGTCGGCCGAGCTGCGAGCGCAGGAGGAAGACCTGGGCGAGCGCCAGGCTCAGGCCCGCGATCAGCTGGCCGAGGCGGTGGCCGAGCGCTCCGCGGCGGAGACCGCGGTCACTGACATCGAGCGGCGGATCGCGGCGCAGGCCAGGGAGAGCGCCCAGCGGGCCGAGCGGCTGGCCCGGCTGCGCGGCCAGGCCGAGGCGGCGGCCAGCAAGGCGGCTGCGGCGGAGGGCGAGGCCGGGCGGCTGAGCGAGGCGCTGGACCAGGCCAGCGCGCGGGCCGAGGCGGCCCGGGAGGAATTCGAGCAGCTCCAGGAGCTGGTCTCGGGGCGTGAGGAAGGGCGATCCGATCTCGCGACCGCGCGCGAGCGCGCGGCCGCGCGGCTGAAAGAGGCCACCGCCTCGGTGGCCCGGCTGCGCAAGGCCGAGCACACGGCCAGCGGCGACCTGGCCGGGCTCCGGGCCCGGGCCGACGCGCTGGCCGAGGCGGTGACCAGGGGCGCGGACGCGTCGGCGGTGCTGCTGGCCCAGCCGGGCCGGTTCACCGGGGTGCTGGGACCGCTGGCCGCCCTGCTGACCGTGGCCGACGGGGCCCAGGAGGCGGTCACGGCGGCCCTGGGCGCGGCCGCGGGCGCGGTGGCCGTCGACGGCATGGAATCGGCCGCCGATGTCCTGACCGCGCTGCGGGCCGAGGGCGCGGGGCAGGCCCACCTTGTTATTGCTCATGCTGAAGCCCGGCCCGGGGCCACTCGGGCACCGGATGGGGCGACGCTGGCGCGGGACCTGGTGCAGGCGCCGCCGGAGCTGGCCGGGGCCGTGGACGAGCTGCTGGCCGGGGTCGTGGTCACCGATGACCTGGCCGCCGGGCTCAGCCTGCTGCGCAGCGAGCCGGGGCTGCGCGTCGTGACGCGGGACGGTGACCTGATCGGGCGGCACTGGGCCCGCGGCGGCTCGGCGGGCGGGCAGAGCCTGCTGGCCCTGCGGGCCGCGGCCCGGCAGGCGTCGGGCCAGCTCACTGCGGCCGAGCAGCGGAGCCAGATCGCCGAGCAGGAGCTGGCCGCCGCGGTCGAGGACGAGGAGCAGGCCAGTGAGGAGCTCAGCGAGGCGCAGGGCGCGCTCCAGGAGGTCGACGCCGCGGCGGCGCAGACGTCCGGGCGGCTCGGCGCGCTGGGCGGCGCGGCGCGTGCGGCCAGGGACGAGACCGCGCGGCTGGCTCAGGCGATCGCGCAGGCCCAGCGGGCCCAGGAGCAGAACCTGACCACCGAGGCCGAGCTGCAGGCCCGGCTGGCCGAGCTGGAGCCCGCCGACGCCGGCGCCGACGAGGACGCCGGGCTCGGCGCCGGCGAGGAGGCGGTGGCCAGCAAGGAGGAGCTGGGCCAGGCCGCGACCGCGGCCCGGGCGGGCGAGATGGAGGCCCGGCTGGAGGTGCGCACCGTCGAGGAGCGGCTGCGGGCCATCGCCGGGCGGGCCGACTCGCTGGCCGCGGCGGCGGTAGCGGAACGCAAGGCCGCGACGGCGGCGCAGGCCCGGCTGGAGATGCGGGCGGCGCAGGCCACGGTCGCCCGCGCGGTGGCCGAGGGGGCCCGGTTCGCCGTGGCCAGGGTCCAGGCCTCCGGCGCGGCGGCCGACGCCGAGCGCCAGCACGCCGAGCAGGCCAGCAAGGAGCGGGACGCCGAGCTGAAGGAGGCCAGGACCCGGATCCGGGAGTTCTCCGAGGAGCTCGACAAGGTGGTGAGCAGCGCCCACGGGGTGCAGATGGCGCACGCCACCCGGCGCATGCAGCTGGAGCAGATCGGCGCGCGGGCGGTCGAGGAGTTCGCCGTCGAGACCGACGCCCTGGTCGCCGAGTACGGCCCCGAGGTCCCGGTCCCGCCGACCGAGGAAGGTCAGCTGGCGACGCCCTATGACCGGGCCGTGCAGGAGAAGCGGGCCCAGGCGGCGCAGCGGATGCTGGACCAGCTCGGCAAGGTCAACCCGCTGGCCCTGGAGGAGTTCGCGGCGCTGGAGGAACGGCACGCCTTCCTCCAGACCCAGCTGGAGGACCTGCGCAAGACCCGCCGCGACCTGCTGACCGTGATCAAGGAAGTCGACGACCGGGTGCTCCAGGTGTTCAGCTCCGCCTACGCGGACACCGCACGGGAGTTCGAGCGGATCTTTTCCACCTTGTTTCCCGGCGGCGACGGCCGGCTGGTGCTCACCGAGCCCGACGACATGCTGGCCACCGGCATCGACTTCGAGGCCCGGCCGCCGGGCAAGAAGGTCAAGCGGCTGTCGCTGCTGTCGGGCGGTGAGCGCTCGCTGACCGCGATCGCCTTCCTGGTCGCGATCTTCATGGCCCGGCCGTCGCCGTTCTACGTGCTCGACGAGGTCGAGGCGGCGCTGGACGACACCAACCTGGGCCGCCTGCTGGAGATCTTCGCCGAGCTGCGGGAGAGCTCGCAGCTGATCATCGTGACGCACCAGAAGCGGACGATGGAGATCGCCGACTCGCTGTACGGGATCAGCATGCGCGGCGACGGCGTCTCGAACGTGGTCAGCCAGCGGCTGCGGGAGCGCGAGACGGCCTGACCGGGCACTCCGTGTCGCCCCGGTGTCACTCCGGTGTCCTTGGGCACTCCCCGGTGTCTGCCACACTGGGTGACGCCATGGAAGAAGCGCTCATCATCATCGGAATCGTCGTCGTGGTCGGCGGGGGCGGCGGGGCCGCCCTGCTCGTGCCGCGGCTGCGCTCGCGTCAGTCGTCCGCGTCCGCGGACCATGACACCGCCGCTGGCGGCCAGGGCCCGGGCACCGGCTCGGGTGCCGGCCGGTCAGGGACGGCCACCCTGGAGCCGCCCGCCGCGGGCGGCACCATCACGCCGCCGCCGGACATCACCGCCCCGGTCGAGCCAGCCGCTCCGCCTGCTCGGCCCCTGGAGAAGCCGCCGCCGTCGGCCGGCCGGCTGGTCCGGCTGCGCGGCCGCCTGGCCCGCTCGCAGTCGGCGTTCGGCTCGGTGCTGCTCAACCTGCTGTCTAACTCCGCGCTGGACGAGCAGGCCTGGGAGGAGATCGAGGACACGCTGATCACGGCGGACATGGGCGTGGGCCCGGCCCGCCAGCTGGTCGAGCAGCTGCGCACCGAGGTCAAGGTGTCCGGCACCCGCGCCCCGGCCGAGGTCCGGGCGCTGCTGCGGGCCGACCTGCTGGTCGAGCTCGGGCCCGACCTGGACCGGACGCTGCACACCCAGCCGCACGGCGACCGGCCGGCCGTGGTCCTGGTCGTCGGGGTCAACGGCACGGGCAAGACGACCGTCTGCGGCCGCCTGGCCCGCGCGCTGATCGGCGACGGCCAGACGGTGCTGATGGGCGCGGCGGACACGTTCCGCGCCGCCGCGGCGGACCAGCTCCAGACCTGGGGCGAGCGAGTCGGGGCCGAGGTGGTCCGCTCGGACCGCGAGGGCGCCGACCCGGCCAGCGTGGCGTTCACGGCCGTCAACGAGGGCATCGAGCGCGGCGTGGACACCGTGATCATCGACACGGCGGGCCGCCTGCACACCAAGACCGGCCTGATGGACGAGCTGGGCAAGATCAAGCGGGTCGTCGAGAAGCACGGCACGGTGGACGAGGTGCTGCTGGTGCTCGACGCCACCACGGGCCAGAACGGGCTGCGCCAGGCCCGGGTGTTCGCCGAGGTCACCGACGTGACCGGGATCGTGCTGACCAAGCTCGACGGCACGGCCAAGGGCGGCATCGTGATCGCGGTCCAGCGCGAGCTGGGGGTGCCGGTCAAGCTGGTCGGGCTGGGCGAGGGCCCCGACGACCTGGCCCCGTTCGACGCCGAGGTGTTCGTGGACGCGCTGCTGGGGGACTGAGCTGCACGGCGCTGTTTTCGCCGTGCATCCCGCGATGTATCCGTCGGGCTGGCCGTCGCGCTTCGGTCCTGATGACCTGACCTGGGTGTTATTGCCAGAATCTTCATGTTGCATTCTGCAATCCGCCTGCGACGACCAGTCTCGGGGCTTATTGTCGCCTTAAAGGCGCAGCGCCTAGAGCAAGTGCGCAGCGCCGTGGGACTAGCCGTGGGGGGACCATGGAGCCAGTTCGCAGCAAGCCCGTCTGGACCGGAGCCCGGCTATGGCGATGATGTCCAGCGCCGATCAGCGCCTGACCGCGGATGCGGTCCAGACCATCTCGTTCCGCTCAGCCCGCCTGGGCCGGCGCGGATTCGATGAGGAGCATGTCCGCGCGTTCTGCCGTCAGGTCGAGGCCGAGCTCGTGGTGCTGGACAGCGAGCGCAGCCTCCTTCAGGAGGAAGTGGGACGGCTCCGGCGCCGGATCCTGGGCGATCCCGACGGCCCGCCGGGCCTGCGCCGGGGTGGCGGGACCGGCTCGGCGGTCGGCATCCTGTCGCGCGCCCAGCAGACGGCCGAGCACTACGTGTCCGAGGCCCAGGAGTACAGCCGGCACGTGACGCGGGACGCGCAGCGCCGCCGGGACGGGATGGTGGCCGGGGTCCGGGCCAACCTGGACCGCGTCATCGAGCAGGCCCACCACGAGGCCTGCCGGGCCGCCCGGATGGCCCTGGCGCCCGCCACGTCCCCGGCCGCCGTCCGCGAGGCGCGGGCCGAGCTGGCCTACCTGCGCACCTTCGGCGATGTCTACACCGAGCGCCTCCGGACCTGCCTGGACGACCTGCTGCGCGACGCTGGCTGGACCGACGGCCAGGGCCGGGCTGAGGACCAGGGCGGGGCGGACGAGGAGCGCGCAGACGCCAGCGCGGCCGGGGCGGCCGTGGTCCGCGCCGCAGGCTAGTTTCCGGACGCCGGTTACGGTCAGTAACCTGTTGATTTCGGTAGCTGCACACAAGCAGGTCCTATAACATCGCCGCATTGGAAGAAATGCCTGATGCTCCCCGGCCATGCTTGCCCTCGGACTACATCCTTGTGTCAGGCCGCAGGATAAGCGTGCAGGATCGGAAGCCAGGTTGACGACAGTCCGGAAAGGGGGACTGTTGGACGTTACTCGGCTCAGGGAAAGCTTTGCCCGTGTTGCGGTGCATGGCGAAGAGTCCGCTGTTTTTCTATTCTGACCTGTTTATCAAGCATCCCGAGGTAAGAGAGCCTTTCCCGGTCTCGATGGCGGTTATGCGCTCGCATCTGGTCGACGCACTGGTAAAGATCGTCTCCCAGGTCGATAACCTCGACGAGCTGGCCGTGTTTCTTCGGGGCCTGGGGCGCGACCACCGTAAGTTCGAGGCCGCTGCGGAGCACTACGACGCGGTGGGCGCCAGCCTGCTGGCCACGTTCCAGCACTTCTCCGGGCCCGACTGGACGCCCGAGCCGCTGACTGGCAGGCCGCCTACGGCCTGATCGCCTCGGTCATGATGACGGCGGCCCGCGAGGACGAGGGCCGTCAGCATGGCGCTGACCAGCAGAGCGGTCGTCGGCACCGAGATCAGGCTGGGGTCTCCGGTCGGAGTGCTCACGCTCAGTCAGCGGCCCACCGGCCGGGACATCCTGCTGATCGGCGGAAGCA
>JBOHCO010000097.1:0-2856 GCA_050698895.1 Streptosporangiaceae bacterium | reverse complement strand
CGGTGGTCGGGTCGTCGTTGCCGTAGACGGTGGAAACCAGCTTCATCTTCGGGTACTTCTTCAGCTCCTGCTTCATGTACCCGATCCAGGTGTTCTGGTTCGTGGCCGAGGCGGCCGCGGACACGATCCCGATCTGGCCGGAGTCGTGGATCTCCTTGGCCAGGAGGTCCACCTCGGTGGCGCCGATGGCCTGGGACGAGGCTTGGTTGATGAACAGGTTCCGGCAGGACGGGGCGTCAGAGTCATAGGTGACCACCGTGATGCCCTTGGTCATGGCCGCCTTCAGCGTGGGGCACAGGGCGGACGGGTCGGTGGCCGACACGATCAGCGCGTTCGCGCCCTTGGTGATCGCGGCCTGGATGGCCGGCAGCTGCGAGGCCGGCGTGGCGGCCGTGCCGCTGGTCTCGCTGCCCGACTCGCCCAGCGTGCCCAGGGCGGACAGGGCCCCGCCGGTCTTCACGCTGTCGGCCAGGGTGAAGTACGGGTTGCCCAGGTTCTTCGGGATCACGAAGACCTTGAGCCCGGTCTTCAGCGCGCCCGACGAGGACGAGGATGAAGACGAGGATCCTGAGGGCGTGCTCGACGTTCCGGAGGAACTGCAGGCCGCGAGCACGGCCGAGGCGCTGAGGAGCACGACCGGCCCCAGCAGCGCGCGTCTGACGGTACGTCTCATTTCTGAATCCTTTCAATCACGGGCTGGCTGACTTCGGGCATGCGGCGTTCACTCGTGCGGCGTTCACTCATGCGGCGTTCACTCATGCAGGGTTCACTCGTGCGGGGTTCACTCATGCGCAGCTCCGAGGGATGAGGACGGGGGAGGGGTGGAGCGGCCGGACCGGCCGCGCGCCCACCGGGGCAGGCCGAGGTGGCGGAGCCGCCCGGCGTTCGGGGCGAACACGCTGACGAGCAGGAGGGCGCCGATCACGATGCCGGTGGCCTCCTGGTTGAAGTTGGTCAGCAGCAGCGCGTTCTGCAGTCCCGCGAACGCGATCACCGCCAGCACCACGCCAGCCAGCGACCCCTTGCCGCCGAAGATGGACACCCCGCCCAGCAGCACGATCGCGACCACGTCCAGCTCGAGGCCGAGCCCGTTGTTCTGCACCGCGGTGGCCAGCCGGAATGTCCACAGGACCCCGCACATGGCGCAGACCAGGCCGGACACCATGTACAGCATGGTCTTGACCCGCTTGACCCGGATCCCGGCGAACAGCGCGGCCTCCGGGCTGGCCCCCATCGCGTAGAGGGAGCGGCCGGTGGCGGTGGCGTGCAGCACGATCCCGAAGATCACCGCCAGCACCGCGAAGACCGCGATGTTCCAGGGGATCTGGGTGTGCGGCAGCGGCAGCACGCCGATGTTGGTGTAGGTCGCCGGGAAGTCGGAGATCGTCTTCGCGCCCAGAAGGATCAGGGCCACCCCGCGGTAGAGCGCGAGGGTGCCGATCGTCACCGCCAGCGAGGGCAGGCCGACCCGGGTCACCAGCAGCCCGTTGATCAGGCCGGCCACGATCCCCAGCAGCGCGACCGCCGCGAAGATGGCCAGCATCGGCCAGTGGTGGCTCCACAGGACGCCGAGCAGCGCGCTGGACATGCCCAGGATCGAGGCCACGGACAGGTCGATCTCGCCGCTGATGATGATGAGCGTCATCGGCAAGGCCATGATCGCGATCTCGCCCGAGGTGACGCCGGTGTTGAAGAAGTTGCCGCTGGTCAGGAACTGGGGCGAGGTCACGGCGCCGAAGATCACGATGGCCACGACCAGGAGGCCCAGGCCGGTTTCCCAGCGCACCGAGCCGCGGGCCGCGGAGCGCAGCCAACTCCCCTCGCCCGGCGCGATGCTCGCGTCGGCCGGGCCCGCGGCTGGCGCGGAGGCGCGCGTGTTCGGGTCAGGTTCCAACGCCAGGGCTCCTTCGTCGCAGGGCGGCCGTGAGCTTCACCGAGATGACCCGGTCCATGGTGATGGCCAGCAGCAGCAGGAAGCCGGAGATGGCCTCGAGCCAGAGTTGCGAGATGCCCAGCACGTTCAGCGCGGACGTGATGCTCGACAGCAGCAGCGCGCCGACCGCCGCGCCCACCGCGCTCCCGCTGCCGCCGAAGATCGCCACCCCGCCCACCACCACCGCCGAAATTACGGTCAGCTCGTAGCCGGTCCCCGCGGTCGAGTCGATCGTCTGGTACTGCGCGGCCCACAGCACCCCGGCGACGCCGGCGATGGCGCCGCTCACGGCGAACGCGGTGAAGATCCTCGTGCGGACGGGGATGCCGGCCAGCCGGGCCGCCTCGGGGTTGGAGCCGATCGCGTACAGCTCGCGCCCGGACCGGAAGGAGCGCAGGTAGTAGGCACCCAGCCCGATCACCACCGCGATCGCGATGGCCAGGTAGGGCACGCCGAGGACGGTGGCCCGCGGGATGTTGGTGAAGGAGTTGGGCAGGGTCTGCGCGGTCACCTCGCTGCCGCCGACGATGAGGATGTCGATGCCCCGGATGATGTACAGCGTGGCCAGCGTGACCACGAGGCTGGGCACCCGGCCGACCGCGACCATGAGCCCGTTGGCCATCCCGCAGGCCAGCCCGATACCCAGCCCGACAACGAACACGAGCGGGATCGGAATCCCGGGGTGGCTGCCGAACAGCCCGGCCGAGACGTAAGCGGACAGCCCGAGCACCGAGCCGATGGACAGGTCCACGTTCCGGCTGACCACGACCATGGTCTCGCCCAGCGCCAGCAGCGCGTAGACCGTGGTGTTGATCAGCAGGAACTGGACGTTCTGCTGATTCAGGAACGACGGGTGGATGCTGGTGGTGACGGCGACGAACACCAGCAGCACGGCGATGATGCCGAACTCCCGGATCCGGAAC
>JBOHCO010000096.1:0-2595 GCA_050698895.1 Streptosporangiaceae bacterium | reverse complement strand
CCGGCCGGGATCGGGCCGCGATGAGCGCGGGCCCGGCGGGTACGGCAGCGGCGGCGACCGTTATGACCGTGGCCGGGGCGGCGCTGACGGCGGCTCCAGGCCGAGCCGGGGCGGGTATGACCGGGGTGGCTCGGGCCGGGGCGGATACGACCGAAGCCGGCCGGCAGCGGCCCGATCCGGCCAGGACCGGGGCGGGCCGCGAGATGACCGCCGTTCCGATACGAGACAGTCTCGTAATGAGGGCGGCCCGCGCGGCGGCGAGGACCGCCAGCTGCGCGTGCCCGGCGACATCACCGCTGATCAGCTCGACCCGGAGGCGGCGGCGGAGCTGCGCACACTACCGGGGGACCTGGCCGATGCGGTGGCTCGCTACCTGGTCGCGGCCGGGCGGGAAGAGGATCCCGAGCGGGCCTACGACTACGCGCGGGCGGCACGCGGCCTGGCTGCCCGGGTCGGGATCGTCCGGGAGACCGCGGCCATCGCCGCCTACCAGGCGGGCAAGTGGCAGGACGCGCTGGCCGAGCTCCGCGCGGCCAGGCGGCTGACGGGGCGGAGCAGTTACCTGCCGCTGATGGCCGACTCGGAGCGAGCGCTGGGGCGGATGGACCGGGCCCTGGACATCGCGACCGGGCCGGAGGCCCGGGCGGCGGACCGGGCAGCCCAGCTCGAACTGCTGATCGTGGAGTCGGGCATCCGGCGCGACCAGGGCCTGCCGGAGGCGGCCGTGGTGGCCCTCCAGGTCCCGGAGCTCAATGAGCGGCGGGGCCGGGCGGGCAACCCGCGCCTGCTCTACGCCTACGCGGACGCGCTGCTGGAGGCCGGGCGAGACGAAGAGGCCAGGGACTGGTTTGGTCGCGCCGCGGCGGCAGACCCGGCCGGGGAGACCGACGCGGCCGAGCGCGTGGACGAGCTGGACGATGTGCTGTTCGAGGACCTGGACGACGAGGACGACGCCAGCGAGGCCGATGACGTTCTCGATGAGGCGGACGAGGACGAGTCCGACGAGGACGACGAGGACACGGAGGACGACGACCTCGAAGACGCGGACGACCTCGAGGACCTGGACGAGTCCGACGAGTCGGACGAGGACCACGCCGACGAGGACGATGACCTTGACGATGCGGACGACCCCGAGGACCTAGATGAGTCCGACGGGCCAGACGAGGACGAGCCTGACGAGGACGACCCGGAGGGCGACGACGGGGATCTCGCCGCGGCGGACGACCTCGATGACTCCGAGGAGCCGGACGAGGACGACGCCGACGCCGACGACGACGACGACGACGACGAGGATGACCTCGAGGACCTGGGCCACCCAGAGGAGCCGGACGAGCCGGACGGCGACGACGGAGGGCCCAGCCAGGACGGCAAGGACAAGCCGGCCGGCCCCTAACGCGCACGCGGCGCGAGTGGACGCCGAGTACGGGCGGGGCGGCCGGGCCGTGACGCCCGGCGGGCCCGGGCCGGCGTCAAAGTCTGCTGCCTGATCCGTGTGGCTCGTCCTCACGGTTGGTGCGTGCCATTCGGCCGGCGACCAGGGCCCGGTAGTTGGGGCACTCGGTGATGTCAGCGTAGTCGCAGGCCAGGCCGCCTTCGATGAGGTCCAGGGCGGCCCGCATCTCCGCTATTCGCCGGACCAGCTCATCGCGGTGGCGGCGCGTGATCTGGCGGCGCGTCTCGACATCGGCCATCGTCAGGATGTCGCCGATGTCGGTCAGGGCGAGCCCCGCCTCCTTGGCGAGCAGGATGCCCGCGACCCGGTACAGGTCGGAGCTGCCGTATCGGCGCCGGCCTCCGGCCGCGCGCGCGGGCGAGAGCAGGCCGATGGTCTCCCAGTGCCGCAGCACGTGCGTGGCCAGGCCGAACTGCCCGGCGGCCGCGCCGATGCTCATGGTCGCACCTGGCTCGCTTGACTTCATGTCGACATGAAGTCGCAGGATGGGGCGCATGTCAAGCGAGGCAGCCGAGGCGCTCATCGCACAGCTCGACGCCGTCGAGGAGAGTCCCGGCGCCGCCGCGCTGCGGGCCCGCTCGTACGAGCTGCTGGGTGCCGCCCGGGGCGCGCCCGTGGTCGACGTCGGCTGCGGCGCCGGGCGGGCCGTCGCCGAGCTGGCCGACCGGGGCATGCCGGTCCTGGGGATCGACGTCAGCGATCAGATGATCGCGCTGGCCAGGGAGCGCTGGCCCGGCGGCGAGTTCCGCGTCGGCGACGCGTATGCCCTGCCGCTCGGGGACGGGGAGGCCGCGGGCTACCGGGCCGACAAGGTCATCCACGCGCTGGCTGACCCGCGACGGGCCCTCGGGGAGGCACGGCGCGTGCTGGCTCCGGGCGGCCGCATCGTGGTGTGCGGGCAGGACTGGGACACGTTCGTGACCGACTCCAGCGACCCGGAGCTGACCCGCACCATCGTGGCCAGGCGCGCCGACCAGGTGCCGTCGCCGCGGGCCGCCCGTCAGTACCGCAACCTGCTGCTGGACAGCGGATTCCGCGACGTGACGGTGGAGGTGCACACGGGAGTGTTCACCGACGGCTCGTTCCTGCCGGTCCTGACCCGGCTGGCCGAGGTCTGCCGCGAGCGCGGCGCGATCACGCCG
>JBOHCO010000095.1:0-3257 GCA_050698895.1 Streptosporangiaceae bacterium | reverse complement strand
TTCGTCGAGCCCAAGATCACCTGCCCGGGCGTCAAGAACCAGTGGACCTCGAACTGGGTCGGCCTGGACGGCTTCACCGACCAGACGGTGGAGCAGGACGGCACCTTCGCCATGTGCGGCGGGGCTTAAGAGCAAGACGCCCCAGTACGAGGCCTGGTACGAGCTGTTCCCGGCCAACTCGGTCAACGTGTTCGCGGTGCACGCCGGTGACAAGATGGACATCTCGGTGAAGTTCGCGAGCGGCAAGTTCACGCTCACCGTTGCCGACCTCACCTCGGGCAAGAAGGTCACGCACAGCGCCACCTGCGGCTCCTGCGCGCGGACCTCGGCTGAGTACATCGTCGAGCGGCCCGCCCTGTGCAACAACACGGGCACCAAGTGCTTCCTGACCGAACTGGCCGACTTCCACACCTCGACGATGAGCTCCAACACGGCTCAGGTCGCCGGCGGGAAGGTCAGCAGCCTGGCCAGGTTCAACAACATCCCGATCTACATGATCGACCCGCTCAAGAGCGGCGGGTTCGACTCGCTGGCCACGGTGGCCCCGCTCAACGGCGAGGCATTCACCGCGACCTGGGACCGGTCCGGCAACACGGTGCCCATCACGCTCGGCCCCAAGGGCTAAGCAGCTAGCAAACGGCCGCCTCCCCGCAGAGCGGGCGGCGGCCGTTTATTTTTGCTAAACCCATGGGCCGTGACCCGCACCAGGGGGCCACGACCGTCCATTTTGCTGAACGTCCGCTGAACCCCTTCGCGTGACTGGCCGTGCTATCAGTGGCCGGGCCGGCGTGGCCCCGGCTACGGGGCCAGACGACGAAGGGATCCGTCATGCGTCACGTACCACCCCGTGAGTACCGCCAGTCCGGTGCGGACCGCCCGCACGCCGTCCGGCGGTGGCCATACGCACTCACGGTGTTCATGGCGACGGCCGGACTGGTGGCCGTCGGTGGACCGGCCGGCGCCGTGTCGGCGTCGCCCAGCAGCGCCGCTCTGCCCAACAGCTTCGCCCGGACCAACCTGATCGCCAACAAGGCTTCGTTCGGCGCCAAGCTCGTCGACAAGCACCTCATCAACGCCTGGGGCCTCGCGGCCGGCCCGACGACGCCGGTCTGGGTCTCGGATAACAACTCGGGCTTCGCCTCGGTGTACGGCGGCGGCGTCAACGGCAGCAAGGTCACGCTGGACCTGACCGTGCCGGTGCCGGGCGGCAACCCCACCGGGCAGGTGTTCAACTCCGACCAGAGCGCCTTCCACGTCGCCAAGGGCACGGCGGCGGACTTCATCGTGGCCACGGACTCGACCGGGTCCAAGCAGTCGCCGGGCCAGATCGAGGCCTGGAACGGCGGGGCCAAGTTCGTGGTCGAGGACAGTCCCAAGGGCGGGGCGGGCGGCAAGACCCCGGCCAGGGCCGTGTTCAAGGGCCTGGCCGAGGCGACCACGCCCAAGGCCGGCCCGGAGTTGTTCGCGGCGGACGTGGCCAACGCCAGGGTCGACGTCTTCAACCGCAACTTCGCGCCGGTGAAGACGCCGGCCGAGTTCCGCGACCCGAAGCTCCCGAAGGGCTACGCGCCGTTCGGCATTCAGGCGCTGGGCGGCAACATCTACGTCGCCTACGGCAAGCAGAACAAGCAGAAGACCGACGTGGTCCAGGGCGCCGGCCTGGGCGTCGTGGACGTCTACAACGTCAACGGCAAGCTGCTGCACCACCTGGTCAGCAACGGCGCCTCCAGCCCGCTGGATGAGCCGTGGGGCCTGGCCGTTGCCCCCAAGGGGTTCGGTCCTTTCGCCGGTGACCTGCTGGTCGGGAACCTGGGGAATGGCTGGATCAACGCCTTCAACGCCACCACGGGCAAGTACAAGGGCGCGCTCGACACCACCAAGGGCGCCCCGATCGCGATCTCCGGCCTGTGGGGGATCAAGGTCGGCAACTCCGCGTTCGGCGGGGCCAAGTCGCTGGTGTTCAGCGCCGGCCCGAATGCCTACAACAACGGCGTGGTCGGCATCCTCACTCCGCACGCGAGCTCGGGCGGCGGTGGCTGGGGCGGCCGTCGCTAGCCGCGTGAGCTAGCCAGCTGCACTGACCGGCAGCCCCGGTGCGATGCCCGTCGCGCCGGGGCTGCGCACGTCGAGGGCCGGGCGGCCGCCCCCGCAGCCCACGGCGACGACAACTTCCGCGAGCGGCGCGCCGTAGGGGAAGGCGCCGACCAAGCCCTGTCGGCCACGCGGGGCCTTGATCAGCGTCTGGCCTCGTCCGGTGACCGGGTTGAACCAGCGCAGCGAGTCGGTCCCGCGGCACGCTGAGTTCTCGTTGACCAGCAGGCGTGGGCCACGGGCGGCCAGGATCCAGTTCAAGTAGGCCGAGCCGGGAGGCTTGATGGCCTGGACGGCCCCGTTCGCGTGCTGCCGGAAGATCAGGACGCGACCGTTGCTGCCGAGGCTCTGGAGGTAGCGGCCGCCGGGGATGGCCCAGGCGTCGAGATCTCCGGGATCGGGGCTGTGCGGGCCGCGCTGCGGGGTCAGCGGCCTGGGCCGGGCTCCGCTGGCGGGCACCAGCCAGAGCCTGCCGCGGTGCGTGCCGCGGGCGACGCAGGCAGCCACGATGACCCGCGAGTTCCACCACCGCGCGGGCCGGCACCCGGCCGAACCGGTCCGCGGCACGGGCAGCCGGCGGATGACGCCACCGTTGGTGCTGACCAGCTGGAGACCCCTGGCTCCAGCCACCGCGATGGTACGACCCGAGCTCGAATAGACGGCCGTGCCGTCATGGGTCCCGGTGGCCAGCACCTTTACCAGCCGCCCGGTCAGGCTCAGGCGCACGAGCTGGGTGCGGCCGCCGACCTGTCGGGCGGCGAGCAGGAAAGCCCGGCGGGCCGGGTGTAGCCGATATTGAACGGGCTGATCGGCGCGACCAGGCTGATGTGGCTGACCCGGCCGGTGGCCAGGGTCAGCTGCTGCATCCGGCCGCTGGTCGTGGAGTACAGCAGCGCCCTGGTCTTGTCGCCGGACCAGTCGAGCACGTACATCGGGTTCTTAGTCGCGGCCCAGCGGTGGAGCTGGTAGCGATGACCAGCCGGGCTGATGAGGTACAGCGTCACGGGCGCGGCTATGGCCTTGCGGGGATCGGCGAACCGGGCGGGCCAGTACTGGGCCAGCACCCAGCCGGGTCCGACCCGCCGCCACGGCACGGCCGAGCGCGGGCTGACGTGAGCCGCGGCGACAGCGGCGCCGGCGACACCGGCCCCGGGCGCGCGTGGCCG
>JBOHCO010000094.1:0-1288 GCA_050698895.1 Streptosporangiaceae bacterium | reverse complement strand
GCCGGGGCCTGGACCCGGCCGCCCCGCCGCCGCTCTGCGTCCGAACCAGAACTGCGTCCGAACCAGAACTGGGTCCGAACCAGAACAGCGTCCGAACCAGAACAGCCGGCCCGCTCCCGCGTGCGGGCCGGCTGCCGGCTTACCTGGCCGCCGACCCGCGGCGGCGCAGGAGCAGGGCGCCGTGATGGCCAGCGCGATGGCCACGATCTCGACGGCCAGCACCACGTTGGCCCAGCTCAGTGGAGAACCCCGAGTCGATCAGCACGATCAGCGGCACCACGGCCAGCGCGTCGGCCAGCAGGTAGCACATGTCCACGACGTGCCCGCAGGCCAGCAGCGGTCGCCGTATCGCCGGGAACGCCTGCTCGATCAGGAACACCACCAGCACGAACCCGAGGACCACCGGGCCGGCCAGCTGAAACCGGCTCGCGTCGATGGACCGGGCCACGCCGAACTCGCTGAGCTCACTCCAGCCCGGCCAGCCCGGCCAGCCCAGCCAGGCCACCGCGACGGCGATGACCACGGTCGGCACGTAGTGCCGCCGGCCGCCGATACGCCCGCCGATACGCCCCTCGAGCCAGGCGCCGAGCCAGGTCAGCGCGCGGTCCGGCCGACCGCCGGTCCGCGGCGCGACCGAAGGGCCGCCATGATCGCGGTCAGTGGCTGTGCTCATGACTCCTCCGGCGAGGCCGCCCGCTCGGCGGGTTCCACTGCTGATACGGGAGCCCGGGCGGCCCGGTTCACTGCGTCGGACCGGAAGATCGTCTGAGTGGGCGACGGCACACCACGAAATGGGGAAATGCGCCCCGTTACCCGGCCCGGTAAGGGATGATTCTGGACTGGCCATTCTGGCGGGAACGTCATGCAGAACGGCGAATATCGGGGCGGATAGCGGGGAGCGGACGTTACGTAATGGAGCAGCCCTCCGGCGTGAGCACGCCCGGCAGCGATGCCGAGCTCCTCAACACGATCCGGTCCGGTGACCCCGGCCCGTTCGCGGTATCCACGGCCATCCTGCGGGCCCGGCACGAGGGGGCCGCCCGCCGCCTGGCCGGGCTGCTCACGGACGGCCCGGCCGCCGCCGACGCGCTGGTGGCCGGCGCCTTTAGCCAGGTACTCGAGGACATCGCCCGCGGCGGCGGCCCGAGTGACGCGTTCCGTCCTTACCTGCTGGCCGGAATAGGAAGATCACAGCCGGAAACGGGCCTCGGTTCGTCCTCGCCGGGCCCGGCCGGACCCGGCCCGGCCCCCGCTGACCCTGGAGCCGGCGTGGCCGGCCAGACGCCGG
>JBOHCO010000093.1:0-6414 GCA_050698895.1 Streptosporangiaceae bacterium | reverse complement strand
CTCCCGGCACCGCCGGCGGTGACTCTGACGGCAGTGATTCCGACGGGAACGGGGCCCGGCTCACCAGCCCGGCCAGCCGTTCATGGTGCGCATGGTGTCGGCCACGTTCTCTTCCTCGTAAGCCAGGTGGGCCAGCAGGTCCGTGCTCAGCGCCTCCAGCGCCGCGGTCAGCCGCTGCCGGGCCTCGCGGCTCTCCGCGTCGGCCAGGTTCCCGGCCGCCGCCTCCACCTCATCCAGCAGCACGGAGACCCGCTGGTGGTCGGCCTCCAGCCGGTCCACCACCGGGCCCAGCGCGGGGTTGGCCTGGCGCAGCGCCGGAAACAGCAGCACGGACTCCAGGTGATGGTGGGAATGGACGAAGTGGCAGTAGTGCAGGCAGTTGATCCTGAGCTGCCACAACGGCCCGCGCGTGGCCAGCGACTTCAGGCGAGCTGTTACCTGGGTCGCCGGGCGGCCGTCCCGGACGTCGGCCGCGAGCTGGCGCACCGTGCCCAGGTCGCGGCGGATCATGTCGTGCACCCATTTCAGCTCGGCGACCATGGCCTCACCGCGCGGGGTGGGCGACGGGGCCTCGGTCCGCGCCGTCACCGGCCCGCCCGACGACCAGCAGGCGCCAAGGCGGCCCAGCTCATTAGTAGATACATGCGCATGCATATACCATACCTCAAGCCCGGCCCCTGGCAGTAGGCCGGCCCTGACTCTAGGGCGGCCGCCGGCGCTAGGGCGGCGCCAGCAGGTAACAGGCAATGGCCGCGGCCGCCGCCACGTTGAGCGAGTCCACGCCCCGCCGCATGGGGATCCGCACGGCCAGGTCGGCCGCGTCCAGCCAGCGGGCCGACAGCCCGTCACCCTCGGTGCCCAGCAGCAGCGCCAGCCGCCCGGCGGCCGGCACCTCGCCGACGGGCACCGCATCCGGCAGCGGCGTCAGCGCCACCAGCCGGAACCCGGCCGCCCGGATCTCCTCCAGCCCGCCCCGCCAGTCCGCCATCCGGGCGTAGGGCAGCGCGAACACCGCGCCCATCGAGACCTTCACCGACCGCCGGTAGAGCGGGTCGGCGCAGCGCGGCGCCAGCACCACCGCGTCAAAGCCCAGCGCGGCCGCGCAGCGGAAGATGGAGCCCACGTTGGCGTGCTCCACGATGTCCTCGAGGACCACGATCCGGGCCGCGTCGGCGAGCACCTCGGCCAGCACGGCCACCGGCCGGCGCCGCATCGAGGCCAGCGCGCCCCGGTGCACGTGGTACCCGGTCAGCCGCTCGGCGACGGCCGACGGCACCACGTAGACCGGGGCCGTGGCGTCACCAGCCGTGTCACCAACGGTGTCACCAACCAGGCGCACCAGGTCCTCGGCGGCGGCCAGCTTGTCCTCGGCGACCAGCAGCGAGCGCACGGGGTAGCCGGCCTCGACGGCCCGGCGGATGACCTTCTCGCCCTCGGCGATGAACAGGCCGTGCTCCGCCTCCAGGCTCCGGCGCAGGTGCACGTCGGTCAGCCGCGCGTAGTCGGCCAGCCTCGGGTCCTCCGCCTCGCCGATCCGCTCCAGGCCCGCCATCTCCCCAGTCTGGCCGACCCGCGCGCAGCGCGCCGCCCGGATCCACGGCCGGCCCCGCGAAACCGGGCAAGTCGGCACATCTACGCACGCCAGACAGCTATAGTCAGCGACCGAGGCCAGTCGGGACGGGCCAGATTAAGGACGCGGTGTGGCACGACGCGAAGACGCGGCAGCACGGGGATCGGGCCGGCCGGCCAAGCCCCGGCGGATCAGCATCGGGCTCCTGGTCGCCATCGCCGTGGTGATCTCGGCGGTCGTCATGGGCGGGCTGAGCGCGCGGGCCATCGCCGCCCACGCCTCGTGCACTAATCACCCCGTCCTGCTGAACGTCGCGGTCAACGATGACCTGGCCCCGGCCGTCGGCCGGGTGGCCCAGAGCTTCAACCGCCAGCAGCACGCGGCCGACGGCCGGTGCGTGGAGGTCCAGATCGCCGCGTCCCCGTCGGCCACCGTGGCCGGGCAGATCGACGGGCAGGCCACCACCCGCAAGAACGCCCCCCCGGTGGACGCCTGGATCCCCGACTCCAGCCTCTGGGTCGACGTGGCGCAAAGCTACCCGCAGGGCGCCCGGGCCATCCGGCCGCCGACGGGCGTGCACGTGGCCCGGTCCCCGCTGATGATCGCGACACCGGAGGCGGTGGCCAGGAAGACCCGGGTCTTCGCCGCCCCGGTCGGCTGGGACGTGCTGCTGCCGGCTGCGGCCGGCGGGCCGCCCGCGGCCATGGGCCTGCACGTCGACCTGCCCGACCCGACGACCACCGCAGCCGGCCTGGCCACGCTGGTCGAGGTCAGCCGGCTGCTCGGCCACAGCCCCGGCGCCCGGACCGCGTTCACCGGGTTCGCGCTCAGCTCCGAGGCGACC
The DNA here is from genome assembly GCA_050698895.1 of Streptosporangiaceae bacterium. Taxonomy (GTDB): domain Bacteria; phylum Actinomycetota; class Actinomycetes; order Streptosporangiales; family Streptosporangiaceae; genus DASUBV01. Next base: position 4,000 of record JBOHCO010000093.1, on the reverse strand, counting down.
TCTCAGTTCGACGACCCGACCTCGCTGAAGTCGTTCGTGACCACCGCGCAACCGCCGTTCAACGGCCGCCCCATCACCGTGACCAGCGAGCAGTCCGTGATCGCCTACGACCGGGCCAACCCGCAGCAGCCGCTGGCCGCCCAGTACCCGGCCGGGTTCGGCGCCGGCCTGGGCGACCCGGTGCTGGACTACCCCTACGTGATCACCACCTCCAGCTCGCTGCAGCTCGAGGCGGCCAGGGAGTTCGAGCAGGCCCTCCAGGGCTCCTACGCCGCGGCGGTGGTCCGCTACGCGGGCTTCCGCTCGGCCGACGGCGCGGTGGACGCCACGCCCGCCTCCTTCGGCCTGAAGGACCAGGTCCTCCAGCGCTCGGCCGGGGCCACGCCCAGCCAGGCCCAGACCACGCTGGAGGTCTGGCGCAAGCTCGGCCTCGGGTCCAGGGACCTGGTGCTGATCGACACCTCGGCCGCCATGGCCACCCCGGTCGCGCCCGACGGCACGACCGTGGAGAAGGAGCTCACCCAGACCTCCGTGCTCGGCCTGTCGCTGTTCTCCGACAGCACCGAGATGGGCGAGTGGCAGGTGGCCAGTCACCTGCACGGCCCGCTGCCCTATGACCAGCTCGTGCCCGTCGGCCCGCTGCCCGCCGACCTCGGCCTGATCACCCGGCGCCAGGAACTTCAGCACATCGACCAGTCCCTGGAGCCCGTGCACAAGCCGCTGGCCCTGTACGACAGCATCCTGGCCGCCTACAAGCAGATGCGGGCCAGCTACAAGCCGAACTACTCCAACGCGGTCATCGTGCTCACCGCGGGCATCGACGACCCGCAGGCCGACATGTCCCCGGCCCAGCTGGTCACCAAGCTGCACGCGCTGTTCAACCCCAACCGCAAGGTCGAGATCGTGGTGCTGATGATCGGCAAGGACGGCAACTTCGCCGCGCTGCGGCAGATCGCCGACGCCACCGGCGGCATCGCCTTCGACATCACCAGCCCCAAGCAGGTCGGCCGGGCGTTCATCGAGGGCTTCTCCCACCGGCTGTGTGACACCCGGTGCGCCGCGCCGTAACCCGGTGACCAGCGGAAATGGCTGACCTGAAAAAAGTCACCAAATCTTCAGGAGTTTTGTGAACCGGTTGCGCCGGCCACGCGTCTTGTTTGTGAGGCCCGGCGAGAGCGGGGCGCCGGGCCTCGCATAAGCTTCCCGGGCCCGGGAATCCAGCTCCACCACCCAGCTCCACCACCCAGCTCCGTGAGGGACCTGACTAGCTCAGCGGACTCACGTCGAGCATCCGGTGCGCGCGCTCGATGAGCACGGGCACCGCCGTGCCCTCGCGCTCGAAGCCTTCGCCCACGGTCTGGCGCTGCAGGTACCGCGCGTGGATCCCCTCCAGCACCACGGCCAGCTTGAAGCACCCGAACGCCATGTAGTAGCCGATGCCCGAGACGTCGCGGCCGGTCAGCTCGGCGTACCGGGCCGCGAACCGGGCCGCGGTGTAGAAGCCCGGCCGGGCCGTCACCGCCGCGCCGACGTTCAGCGCCAGCCACTCGCGGTCGTCCGGGTCGGCCCAGTAGATCAGCGTCAGCCCCAGGTCGGCCAGCGGGTCCCCGAGCGTGGACATCTCCCAGTCGACCACGGCCTGGATCGCGGGCTCGGCGCCCAGCGTGACCAGCGTGTTGTCCAGCCGGAAGTCCCCGTGCACCAGCGTCCCGCCGGCCGACGCCGGCAGCCCCGCGGCCAGCCGCCCGACCAGCCGCTCGTAGCCCGGCACCTCCCTGGTCGCCGACAGCTCCCACTGCCGCTGCCAGCGGGTGAGCTGGCGGGCCAGGTACCCGGCCGGCCGGCCGAACCCGCCCAGGCCGGCCGCGTCCGTGTCCACCCCGTGAATCCGGGCCAGCATCACCGCCAGCGCCTCCGAGAGCTGCCCGCCCTGCTCCGGCGTCAGCCCCGCGCCGTCTTCCTGCGTCCGCAGCACCAGGCCGTCCACGAACCGCATCAGGTAGAACGGCGCCCCGATGACCTCCGGGTCCGTGCAGCTGGCCACGACCGCCGGCACCGGCACGTCGGTCCCGCCCAGCGCGGCCAGCACCGTGTACTCGCGGCTCATGTCGTGCGCCGTCGGCAGCACGTGGCCCAGCGGCGGGCGGCGCAGCACGATCGGGCCCGCGGCCGTGTCCAGCCGGTAGGTCAGGTTGGACCGCCCGCCGGAGATCAGCCGCACGCCGTGCAGCTGGCCCAGGTCCGCGCCGCCGTTGGCGGCGATCCACGCGGCCAGCCGGCCCGGATCCTCGACACCAGGGACCCCGGCCACGCCCGGCCTCATACTCTCACCCGTCACTATCCACCTCGCCTGCCCCACTGATCGCCCGGCTGTCCGGCTGCGTCCTAATACTTCCCGTGCCGCTCCCGCCCGTACAGCGGGTATGGACTAATGACTTACTTGGGAGTAGGGAAGTAGGGAGGGGCTTACGACGGCGACGAGCTGGTCGTCTCGGAGGGAGCGCGGTGAGTGATGCGTGGATGCCTGCTGTCAGGTATGTCCGGGCCGCGGGAGACGGCGGGCCGCTGAAGGGCGGAGCGCCCCGGGTCGTGTGGGGGGTTATCGGCGCTGACCCGCGCACCGTGTCGGCCCGGTCCGCGGCCCAGCGCCTGGACCAGGCCGGGCATCCTTGCCACCTGGTCTGGAATCCGCTGCACGGGGAGATCATCCAGCTCATCCCGGTGGTCCGCGCGGCGCGCTCGCTCTGCGGGCCGCTCGAGCCGGTCAGCCGGTACGGCCATCCCCGGCCCGGTGCCATCGCCGACGTCAACGCCGAGGGCCGGGTCTGCGTCCAGGTCCGCGTGGTCGCCTTCGCCGAGGAGCCGTTCACCAACGGCCCGCTGGCCCGCCTCCAGGAAATACTGGCCTGGCTGGACTCCTGGGGCGTCTCGCGCAACTGGCCCGCCGGGCGGCCCGAGCCGTTCCCTGAGAGCCACCTGACCGTGAGCAGCCGCCGGCTGTGGGCCCGCGGCGGCCACTTCGGCGAGTCCCAGGTGCCCGGGGTAGCCGCGGGCGGGCCCGGCGCCATCGACATCGAGCGGCTCACCGGCTGGTCCGCCGGGCACGCCGCGCCACCGACCGGCTCGGCCGGCATCGGCCCCGGCGCCCGCCGGCCGGCCGCCCTGCGGGCTCACCGGGACAGCTATGACCCGGACGCGCTCGGCGACCTGCTCGGCGACCAGGTGGCACGGGCCGCGTCGCTGACCCGGGTCCGGTAGCCGGCCGCCCGCCCGGCGGAGCCTTGTTAATTTCCATAACAGGGGGTCGCCCACCGGAAACTCGCTGGCCAGGTCAGCGGTGCCGACCGGTACGGTAAGGCCTCATGAGTGCCGAAATGCCGCTGTCGCCGACCCGTCGCACGACCTTGCACCGGCTGCGCGAGCGAGCCCGGACCGACCGCGGCGACCTGTACGCGGTGCTCGACGCCGGGCTGATCTGCCACCTCGGCGTGGTCGTCGACGGCGCGCCCCTCGTGCTGCCCACCGGCTACGGCCGCATCGGCGACACGCTCTACCTGCACGGCTCGTCGGCCAACCGGTCGCTGCTGGCCGCCGCCGGACAGGACGTGTGCGCCACCGTCACGCTGCTCGACGGCCTGGTCTGCGCCCGGTCGATCTTCAATCACTCCATGAACTACCGCAGCGCCGTGGTCATCGGCCCGGCCCGCCTGGTCACCGGCGAGCCCGAGCGCCTGGACGCGCTGCGCGCGGTCACCGAGCAGCTCGCCCCCGGCCAGTGGGAGTACGCCCGTCAGCCGACCCGCAAGGAGCTGGCCGCCACCGCCGTGCTGGCCATGCCGCTGGCCGAGGCCTCGGTCAAGGTGCGCTCCGGCCCGCCCCATGACGAGCCCGAGGACTGCGAGTCCGGCACCTGGGCCGGCGTCATCCCGGCCGCCCTGGCCTTCGGGCCGCCCGAGCCCGATCCGGAGCTCAGCCCGGCCGTTCCCGTGCCCGATCACGT
>JBOHCO010000092.1:0-5513 GCA_050698895.1 Streptosporangiaceae bacterium | reverse complement strand
CCGGACACGCCGTGCCGCTCCCGGTACCGCGACGCCTGCAGCGGGTTCACCGCATGGACCACATACCCGGCCGCGACCAGCGCGGCCACCCACGGGCCGCGGTCCGTCTCGATCCCGATCACCACCTCCGCGGCATCCAGGTCATCGCCCAGCTGCGCGCCGATCATCTCGTGCAGCCGGGCCATCCCCGCCACTCCCTCCGGCAGCCTCGCCCTGCCCAGCACCCGGCCCGCCGCGTCCATCACCTCAACGTCGTGATGGTCCTGCGCCCAGTCATCCCCTGCGAACAGCCGCACCAGTTCTCCCGTCCGCAACGTCGGATCTCGTCAGCAGCCTGCGGGAGAACCATCAGCGACCTAATGAAACTGTGCTCACCCCATCCGGAGGGCACGACATCCCAGCAGCGATCAACTCTCCCGGTCACCGGCAGGGGCACGGTCTGTCTTCAGGGCTCGAAGCCCGGGAGGACAAAGTGCTCACCTGCCGGCGGCCACCAGGCACCGAGTCTTCCTTACGGCCGACTCGTTACGACTCATTAGGAGGCGGCATGGTCCGGGTCCTTGACCGCGATGACGTCCAGCGGCTGGTCACGATGGCAGAGGCGATCACCGCGGTGCGCGAGGCATTCGCCGTGGCCGACCGGGGCGGGGCGATCATGCCGGCCCCGTTCGGGATGCACCTGCCCGAGGCCGACGGCGATGTGCACGTGAAGGGGGCGTACCTGGCCGGCGCGCCGGTGTTCGCGGTCAAGACCGCGACCGGGTTCTACCGCAACGCCGCGCGGGGGCTGCCGGTCAGCGGCGGGATGACGATGGTCCACGACGCGACGACGGGCACGCTGCGGCTGCTGATCACCGATGGCGGGCTGCTCACCGAGCTGCGGACGGCCGCGGCCGGGGCCGTCGCGGCGGACCTGCTGGCCCGGCCCGGCGCACGCTCGGCGGCGGTGATCGGCACCGGCGGGCAGGCTCGCTACCAGCTGCAGGCCCTGCTGGAGGTGCGCGACATCGAGCGGGTCACGGTCTGGGGGCGCCGCCGCCCGGCCGCCGAGCAGTACCAGCGGGACATGGCCGCGGCCGGGGTGGCGGTTTCCCTCGCCGCGACCGCCCGCGAGGCGGTCGAGGGCGCGGAGGTGATCATCACCGCGACCAGCAGCACCGGGCCCCTCATCGAGGCCGGCTGGCTGGCCCGCGGCGCGCACGTGACCGCGGTCGGCGCCGACATGCCGCACAAGCAGGAGCTTGACCCGCAGATCCTGGCCGCCGCCGACAAGTACGTGCCGGACAGCATCGAGGGCGCCGCGGACTCGGGCGAGCTGCGCCACGCGCTGGCGGCCGGGATACTCAGCGTGGACTCGGTGCACGGCGAGCTGACCGCCATGGCGTCCGGGCGGCTGGCCGGCCGCGCCGCCGACGATGAGCTGACCGTCGCCGACCTGACCGGCCTGGGCATCCAGGACGCGGCGGTGGCCGCCCTGGCCGCCCGGCTGGCCGACCAGCACCAGGCCGGCCGGGACGTGCCGCTGGGAGACTGGTGACCCATGCCCAGCCCGATCACCAGCCCGATCACCAGCCCGATGGCCAGCCCGATCACCAGCCCGGTGGCCAGCCCGATCGCCGGCCTGGGCGCGAGCATCCAGCGGCAGAGCACCACCGAGCAGGCCGCCGACGCCGTCCGGCAGGCCATCCTGTCCGGTCGGCTGCTGCCCGGCACCCCGCTACGCGAGGCCGCCCTGGCCGCGGAGCTCGGCGTCTCCCGCAGCACCTTCCGGGAGGCCGCCCGGGTCCTGGCCAGCGAGGGCCTGGTCCGCTACCAGATGAACCGCGGCATCGTCGTCGCCGACATCACCGGGCCGGATGCCGCCGACATCTACGCGGCCCGCGCCGCCGTCGAGCTGGCCGCGGCGGACGCCCTCACCCGGCACCGGGACCCGGCCGTGTACGCCAAGCTAGCCGACCTGGTCGAGCAGATCGAGCGCGCCTTCGGCCGCGGCGACAGCGCCGCCGTCCTCGACGGTGACCGGCTCTTTCACGCCACCCTGGTCGCGGCCACCGGCAGCCCCCGGCTGGGCCGCTTTTACGGCCAGCTCCAGCAGGAGCAGCGCCTGGCCCTGGCGCTGGCCGAGCGTTCCAGCCGCGAGCTCGGCCGGACCGCCGACGACCACCGCCAGCTGCTCGACGCGCTGCACGGCAGCCGGACCAGGGCCCGGGCGCAGCTCACCGCGCACCTGGACGCGGGCGCCGCCGAGCTGCAGCGGCTGCTCGACCTGCTCGCCGACAGGAAAGAACTCGCCCGCCGGAAGGAAAGAGGGACGACTCGTGACTGACCACAGCGGCGACGGCTGGGACGTCATCGTCACGCCCTGGCACCTCGATGAGCACATCCCGGCCTTCCCGGTCCCGGCCGGCGCGACCGAGACGATCTGGCCGTCCCTCCCGGCCGGCCCCGTGCCCGGCCGGATGACGCTGCTGCAGCAGGCGGTCGCGGAGGCGGTAGCGCGGGCGGCCCGGCCGCTGCTGCTGTCCGGTGACTGCCCGACCGCGCTGGGAGTGGCGGCCGGGCTGCAGCGCCGCCATCGCGACCTGGCCGTGGTGTGGCTGGATGCGCACGGCGACTTCAACACCCCGGCCATCACGACCAGCGGCTACCTTGGCGGCATGCCGCTGGCGATGCTGACCGGCCGGGCTCCCGAGCTCTTCTGCGATGCGCTCGGGCTGCGGCCGGTGGCCGACACCGGCGTCGTGCTGGCCGGCGCCAGGGACCTCGACCCGGCCGAGCGCGACGCCCTGACCGTCAGCCAGGTCCGCCGTGTGCCCGCCGACCCGGCCGCGATCACCGCCGCCCTCGCCGGGCTCGGCGGCACGCCGGTCTACCTGCACCTCGACGTGGACGTCATCGACAGCGCGGAACTGCCCGGCCTGCGCTTCCCCTCGGGCCCCGGGCCGGCCCTGGCCCAGATCGAGGACTGCCTGGCCGCCGTCTGCGCCACCGCCGACGTGAGAGCCGCCTGCATCGCCTGCGCCTGGCTGCCCGATCGGGTCAGCGACCAGGCCACCCGGGCCGCCATCACCCGGCTGGCCAGGGCGCTCGGCACCGACCTGACCTGGCCAGAATCGGCCGGCGTAACGGATAATGACAGCTCGGGGAGAGGGACTACGCCGGCATCACCATGAGAGATCTCCAGGCTCGCAGTTCACCACCATCGGCTCGTGACGCTGCGGCCGCGTGGGACATCGCGGTCCCGTCGCGGCCGGGCCGGATGGCGGGGATCCGCATGGCTGGATTCAGTGATCGGGCGCAGGACCCCGTCGACCTTCAGGTGGTCCCGTACCCGGCGGTGACGCTGTTCCTGGACCTTGGCGACGGGGTGCTCGTTGACCACGCCAGCGGCCAGGAGCAGCGAGGCAGCCTTGCCGTCGGCCTCGCGCCCGGCGACGTCCGAGGGCGCGGCCGGCACATCGAGTGCCTGCAGGTACGGCTGTCGCCAGTGGTCGCGCACGCGGTGCTGGGCGCCGCTGCGGAGCTGGCCGAGACGGTGGTCACCCTCGATGAGCTCTGGGGGCGCGACGCCGTGCGAACCCAGGAGCAGCTGCGCGCGGCCAGGTCATGGGGCGAGCGGTTCGCGATCACCGAGGCCGCGCTGGCCCGGCGGCAGCAGGCAGGTCGGGCGGCCGACCCCGAAGTCGCCTTCGCCTGGGGGCAGCTGGTGGCCAGCCAGGGCTGCCTGAGGGTCGAGCGGCTGGCCGCCGAGGTCGGATGGAGCCGCAAGCGCCTGTGGTCTCGGTTCCGGTCCCAGATCGGCCTCACCCCCAAGCGCGCCGCCCAGCTGGTTCGTTTCGACCATGCGGCCCACGACCTCGCCTCGGGTCGCAGCGCTGCCCTGGTCGCGGCAGAAAGCGGCTATGCCGACCAGTCCCACCTCCACCGGGACGTCAGGACCTTCGCCGGCGTCACGCCCGCGGCCGTTGCGGCCGCGCCCTGGCTCGCGGTCGATGACATCGCGTGGCGCTGACCGCCAGAGCGGAACATTTCTCCAATACACCCGCCGGTGCGCCAGCCAGGCTGACGGTCATGAATGTATCTGCGGGCACGACAATTCCCGTAACAGCTGGCCGACTGACGGCGAGCCGGATCAGCGGCCTGCGCCGGGCCAGCTTCGTCGCCTTCGTGATGCTCGTCGTCCAGTTCGCTCTCGGCATCTACGTCAACCTGTACGTCACCGTGCCCGGCGCCGATCACGGGCACGGGCTCGGGCAGGCCATCGCCAACGGCCCGGCCGGGCTCACCTTGCACATCGTGCTGGGACTGCTGCTGGTCCTGGCCGCGCTCGGATTCCTGGTGCAAGCCATCCTGGCCCGCCGCCCGACGCTGATCGCCGCCGCCGCGGCGGGGCTGCTGGCCATGATCGGCGCGGCGGCCTCCGGCAGCACCTTCGCCGGCAGTGGTAAGGACGGCGCCTCGATGGCGATGGCGCTGCTAGCCGCCGCGGGGCTGCTGTGCTACGGCGCCACCCTGTTCCTGCTGCCGCGGCCGGCGGCCGTGGGACATGACAGCTGAGGGGCAGGAGGAAGCGCGATGGCGGAGGACATGCCCGGCGATCCGGGCGCTGACGGTCGGCTCGTCCGGCTTGCCGATGGTGACCTGAATGTGGTGGTGGACGGCCGGCCTGATGCCCCCGGCGTGCTGCTGATCCACGGTTCCGCGGGCTCGACGGCCTGGTGGGATCCGGTGGTCCCGGCCCTGGCGGGCGCCTGCCGCGTTATCCGTGTCGACCTGCTCGGCCACGGCGGGTCGTCCCCCGCGGGCGGCGGATACGACATCGCCGCTCACGCCCGCCGGGTCGGCGCCGCGCTGGACCGGCTCGGCGCGGGCCGGGTGACGGTGATCGGGCATTCCATGGGGTGCCTGGTGGCCACTGCCCTGGCCGAGCAGCGACCCGACCAGGTGGGCGCGCTGGCGCTTATTGACATGGGTCCGAGCCTGGACGCCGCGATGCCTGACGGCGTGCTCGTCCGGCTCCTGCTGGCTCGGTTCCCCGGGCCGCTGCTGTGGCGCCTGCGCAGTGCGGCCACCATCCGCACGGCCTTGCGCTCTGCCTTCACCCGCCCGGTCGACATCCCCGGCGCCATCATCGAGGCCGCGCTGGGGATGACCCACCACGCCCTCGCCGGGACGGCCCGCGGATCCGAGGACTACATGAGGCAGCGGAGCCTCCCCGACCGGCTAGCCGGGCTCGGAGTCCCCCTCCTGGTGATCTTCGGCGCCGAGGACGCGCGGTATCCCTCCTCGTCGGCTGCCGCCTACCGCGCCGTGCCCGGTGCCCGCGTCGAGCTGCTGCCCGGCGTCGGACACACGCCGATGATGGAGGACCCGCACGCCACTGGCACGTTGCTGCTCAATTTCGCGGCGCGCACCTCGCGCGTCGCGGTTGACGGTAGCGGCGGCGGACAGCAGGGTGGCGACGGTGCCGCGGTAAGGGCGGATCCGGCCGGGTGAGTCAGCCGGGTGAGTCA
>JBOHCO010000091.1:0-9300 GCA_050698895.1 Streptosporangiaceae bacterium | reverse complement strand
CAGGCCATTGTTCTGGATGACTCTCCAGAAAATCGGGTCGGTGAGCGCCGTGCTGTAGGTGCTCGGCCCGATCCAGGTGGCCGTGATGCCGTTCCAGTTGGTCATCGAGTAGTAGACCGCCTGGCCGATCGGCACCCCGAGCAGGGCGACCACGACCGCCACCGCGGGCAGCGACAGCAGGATGCCCGCGCGTCGGCGGCGGCGCGCGAGCTTGCTGCGAACGGGGCGGCCCGCGGGCACGAGTGCCCGGGGCCGTCCCAGTTCCGTTGACTTGATGCTCATCAGTTGTAGGTCGTGCCCCGCTGGCCAGCCGGGAGCTGGCCCCAGGTGGTCTTCAGGTTGTTCAGCGCCTGCTGGACGCTGATCGTCCCGTTCAGCACCGAGGGCAGGAACTTGCTCCCGGCGCTGACCACGTTGGACTGGGTGACGTTGTCCAGCATGGGATAGACCGTCATGTGATCCTTGCTGACGAAGTTCAGCATCTCCTGGTTGACCGGGTTGCTGGTGTTCACGCCGTTGATGGCCGGGATCAGGCCCGCCGCATTGATGATCTTCGCGGCCTGGTCGGTGGTCATGAACTCGAGGAACTCGGTGGCCGCGGCGGGCTGCTTGGCGTAGGTCATCTCGGACAGGCCGTCACCGGCGAAGTCGACCACGCCCTTGATCGGGGTGCTGGAGTACGGCGGCACGAACGCGGCCACCTGATTGCCGAGCGCCTTAGTGAACTTCTGGGTGTCCCAGGTGCCGTCCACCATCATGGCGGCCTTGCCGGTCTCGAACTGGCCCAGGTTGTTGGTGTTGGTCAGCACGTCGGAGTTGGTGCAGCCGGAGCTCTTGAGCTTGGCCCACTGGGTCAGCTGGGCGACGTTCTGGCTCGCGGTCCACGGGATCTTCCCGCTGTACAGGTCCTGCCACTGGGACAGCGAGTACGAGCCGATCATCATGTAGCTCAGGTCGTACCAGGGGTAGAACTCCGCGCCCAGCGGCTGGCCGCCGTTGCCGTAGACCAGCGGCGTGTAGCCGGCCGAGCGGAGCTTCTTGCACGCCGTGAACAGCTGGCTCCAGTCGGTCGGCACCGCGCTGACGCCGGCCTTCCTGAACGCGGTCTTGTTGTAGAAGCCGATGTAGAACTGGTTCTCCAGCGGGATCACGTACGGGCCGTTGGCCGCGTTGAATCCGTCGCTGGTCCACTTGAGCGCGTTCGGGTCGACCCGGGCCAGGTCCGACGCCGGGACCTTGCCCTTCAGGTTGACCAGGAAGTTCTTGTACTGCAGCGTGAACAGGCCCGTCCACATGACGGCCAGGTCGGGGCCGTTGCGGGAGATCGCAGCCGCCTGGAGCTGTGCGAAGTAGTTGGACGCGGGCTGGCTGACCACGTTCACCGTGATGTTCTTGTGCAGCTTGTGGAACGCCTTGGCCAGGTTCTGCAGGGCGGTGGCGTTCTGCTCGGTGCCGTAGTTGTGCCAGATGGTCAGCGTGATCGGGCCCGAGGCATTGCTCGATGACCCGCCGCCGCTGCTGCCGCAGGCGGCGGCCGCGAGGGCCACGGCGGCCAGGCCCGCGGCCAGTCTCAATCGGCGCATAGCGTTCTCCCCTTCTTAGGACCGGCCGACGACCGGTTCAATGAACTTCCGGTGCTCAGGGCTGGGCGCGGTGAGGAAATCCAGGTCGCAGCCCTGCGGTGCCTGCTGGACGGTGCGGGCGTACAGCGCGGGCCAGCCGCGCAGGTGGGCCGGGGGAGGGGGCGACCAGGCGGCGGCCCGGCGGGCCAGCTCCTCGGGTGCCACCTCGAGCTCCAGCGTGCCGGCCGCCGCGTCCAGCGCGATCATGTCGCCGTCCTGCACCAGCGCCAGCGGGCCGCCCGCGGCCGCCTCCGGGGCCACGTGCAGCACCACGGTGCCGAAGCTGGTGCCGCTCATCCGGGAGTCGGTGACCCGCACCATGTCGGTCACGCCCGCCGCGACCAGGGCGGCCGGGATCGGGACCATGCCCCACTCGGGCATGCCCGCCGACGGCCCGCAGCCCGCCATGACCAGCACGCTGTCCGGGGTGACCGGCAGGTCCGGGTCGGCCACCCGACGGCGCATGTCGTCGTAGTCCCGGAACACCACGGCGGGCCCGCGGTGGGTCAGCAGCTCCGGGCTGGCCGCGGACACCTTGATGACCGCGCCGTCGGGGGCCAGCGACCCGCGGACCACGGCGAACGCGCCGCCCGAGCGCAGCGGCCGGTCCGCGGTCCGGATCGCGCCGCTGGGCGGCGGCGCGGCCGCCGCGATCTCGCCGATGGTCTGGCCGGTCACCGTCCGGGCGCCGGTGTCGAGCCGCTCGCCGAGCTCGCGCAGCAGCGCCGGGACGCCGCCGCCCGCGTCGAAGTCCTGCATCAGGCCCGCGCCCGACGGCTCCACGTCGGCCAGCACCGGCACGTCCGCGCCCAGCCGGGCGATGTCGTCCAGCGGGTACGCGGCCCCGGCCCGCCCGGCCATGGCGGCCAGGTGGATGATCGCGTTGGTCGAGCCGCCCACGGCGTGCAGCACCCGGATGGCGTTGCGCACCGCCACCGGGGTGACGATGTCCTGCGGCCGTCGCCCTCCACGGGTCTCCTGGCTAGCACCGTCGTTCAGGCTGGCCCGCACCGCTTCGACGGCGACCCGGCCGGCCCGGGCGGCGGCCTCCAGGCCGCGGGGGTCGCCGGCCGGGATGGACGCCGCGCCCGGCACCATCAGGCCCAGCGCCTCGGCCAGCACGGCCATCGTGGAGGCGGTGCCCATGGTGTTGCAGGCCCCGCAGCCCTGGCCGAGCGCCTCCTCCAGCTCCTGCCACCCCGCGTCGTCCAGCCGGCCCGCGCGGCGCTCGTCCCACATCCGCCACAGGTCGGTGCCCGCGCCCAGCGCCCGCCCGCGGAACATGGCGCGCGGCCGGGCCCCGCCGGTGACCAGCACGGTCGGCACGTTGGCGCTGATCGCGCCCATCAGCGCGCCGGGCACGCTCTTGTCGCAGTTGGCCAGCACGACCAGGCCGTCCAGCGGGTTGGCCCGGACCATCTCCTCAACCTCGATGGCCAGCAGGTTGCGGTACAGCATGGCGCTCGGCTTCATCAGGTCCTCGCCGAGCGAGATCGTCGGGAACTCGGCCGGCGCCCCGCCGGCCGCCCGCACGCCCTCGGCCACCGCGCCGGCCAGCCGCCGCAGCGGCAGGTTGCACGGGTTGAGCTGACTGGCCGAGTTGGCGATCCCGATCACCGGCCCGCCTCCGCCCGCGGGCACGCCCGCCGAGGTCAGCGCCACCCGGTTGGCCAGCGCGACCTCGTCGTCACCGCGCAGCCACTTCTGGCTGCGGTACTGGCCCTGGGGGCCACCCCCCGGAACCCCCCAGCGGAAACCCGGAGACGTCATGGCTCAGGAACGCCCAGCCCCTTGGCCCCCGGACCGGACTGGACCAGCTCCAGGCCGCTGCGCCGGATCCACTCCAGCGTGACCTGGGCCCGGTGCACCTTCTCCCGGCCGATCGCGGCCGCGTCGTTCACGATGTGCAGTCCGCTGGGGTACAGCGGCCGCGAGTTGCGCAGCCCGAGCTTGACGTACAGCGGCGCCGCCACGCTGATCAGGTCGGCCGCCTCGTGCCCGCGCACCACCCCGCCCAGCGCGTCGGGGGACTCCACGTACAGGTCGATGGGCACCGAGGTGCTCGCGCGCATCTCGGAGAGCTGGCCGAGCGTCACGTCCGACGGCACGTTCACCGTGGAGCCGCCGAGCTGCTCGAGCTGGCGCAGGCTGACCGGGTTGGACGGGGCCAGCACCGCCGACACCTTCCACACCACCGAGGCCGGCAGCTGCCCGGCCGCCTGCATCTCGGCCACGATCTGGAGCAGGCCCGTGTCGGCGATCAGGAAGCCGCGGATGCCCTGGTCCACCGCCCGGAGGATGTCGTCGATGGCGTACCGGAGCTGGCGGGTGCCGCGCAGCTGCCCGGCCAGTGACCCGCCGTCGGGCGCGTGCGCCGCCCGGCCGATGTCCCACTCCTCGCGCGGCCCGACGAACAGCGACACCTCGATGCCGCTGTCCGCGGCGATGCGGGACATCTCGGCCAGCTCGGCCTCGGCCAGCAGCATCGCGCCGCTGCCCTGAGACACCCGGTTGACCGTGACCCCCAGCTCGGCCGCGGTCTCCACGACCGCGCGCAGCACCGCCGGGCCCTCCACGCTGGGGATCTCCAGCCGGTAGTGGGCGCCGTCCGGGAACCTCGCCGCGCTCGGTCCGGGTACTGGCTCGGCCGGTATCCCGCGTCCCGCCAGGATGTCGGCTCCCGTCATCTGCCGCCGCCTTTCGTTGTCTGGCCCGTTGTCTGGCCCGTTGCCTGGACCGTTGTCATCAGCCGAGCTCCAGCACGCCGGGCCGGCCGAGATCGTCACCGGCCTGCAGCGGCCAGTCGGGGGTAGAAGTCACTCGCTCCATCGCGTCCGCGGTGACCAGGTAGGTATCTTCGACCTTCGCGCCGCCGGGCAGGCTCGGGTTCCAGGCCAGCGCGTGCCCGGCCGCGATGGGCTGATCCGGCCACCGCGTGCCCGGCTGTCCGGGCGCGATCTCGAACTCGCGCTGCCCGTAGCCGATCGGCCCGCCCTGGTAGTGGCCCGTCCAGCCGCGCGGCGCCCCGGCTTGCTCATAGGCCCGGTCCAGTGCCTCCAGCACGGCGCCGTAGCTGGCCGAAGGCAGGCCCGCAGGGGGAGCGCTGGCGGCCAGCACCTGGCGCTCGATGTCCAGCACCCGGCCGCGCAGCTCCGCGTAGGCCGGCTCGAGCGGCCCGGCCGACGCGAACCGCGTCGCCGCCGCGTGCAGCCCGTCACGCCGGGCCACGACCACGGCCATGACCAGCCGCCGGACCGGGGCGCCGGCCGCCATCGGGTGCCGGTACCTGACCACCCGCTCGTCGCCGCCCACGATCAGCACCGGTGTGTCGGCCCTGCTCCCCTCCAGCAGGGCCGCGCACCGGGCTTGGATGTCCAGGTCCCGCTCGCCGGGCCGCCAGTGCGCCAGCGCTGTCTCCAGGGCCAGGGCCGCGTCGGCGGCCAGGTCCCGCAGGTCGTCCTGCTCGGGCGGGGACAGGGCCAGCCGCAGCTCGATCAGGTCGCCGGTCACGTCGCGGCCGAAGGCCGGGTGCCCGTCGGCGGCCAGCTCCTGCGCCGGGACGCCCGCCAGGGCCTGCGCCGCGGTCACGAACGCGTCCGGGTCGAACCACGGCACCGCGACCAGGTCGGCGAAGCCGTGCCGGTCAGGCCCGTACTCCGCCCGGATCCGGTCCGCCTCCACCTCGGTCGTGATCAGGCTGAAGCCGCTCGGCGTGGCCACCACCCAGGCCAGGTCCACCGCCGCGGTCCGGTCAACCGGCGGCGCGATCCCGCCCGTGGCCCAGGCCACCGCGGCCGGGCCGGTGAGCACCAGCCCGCGCGCCGCCCCGCCGTCCAGCCAGGCCGAGATCCGGGCATGGGCGGCCGCCGCCCGTGCCGCGCTGCGGTCTGGACGTTCAGCTGAAGGTTCGGCCCGGTGTTCTGCCATTCCGAACGGTGTTGTGTGATATAGAATCACTTGGATAGACAAACACCACGCTGAGCAGCCTGTCAAGGAAAGTGTCCATATTCCGGTTAAGGTTCTGTAACACCGAACGGAGAGGGTTCGCGGGTGCAAGCAGCAGCAGGCCAGCAGGAGGCCGACAGGTACACGGTGCGGAGCGTGGCCAGGAGCCTGCGGCTGGTCGAGATCGTGGCCGACGGGCCCGGCGAGGGCCTCTCGCTCAGCGACCTGGCCCGCGCCCTCGGGGCATCCAAGAGCGCGACCCTGTCGCTGGCCCGCACCCTGGCCGGGTTCGGCTACCTGCGCGAGATCCGGCCCGGTCCCCGCTACGCCCTGGGCACCGCGCTGCTGCGCCTCGGGGACATCGCCCGCCAGCAGATCCCGCTCGGCGACGTGTGCCGGCCCCTGCTCGAGGAACTCGCCGACACGACCAAGATGACCTCCCGGATCGCCGTGCCCGACCAGGGCTACCCCGTGTTCATCGACCGGGTCGACGGCCCCGGCAGCGTCCGCTTCCACGCCCCGCTCGGCCAGCGCGAGATCCCCTACGCCTCCGCCGCCGGCAAGGCCATCCTGGCCACCATGCCCGAGCAGGCCGTCCGCGACCTGTGCCAGCAGACCGGCCTGCGGCCCCGCACCGCGCACACCATCACCGACATCGACTCCCTGCTCGCCGACCTGGCCCGCTCCCGCCGCCGCGGCTTCGCCATCGATGACGAGGAGGACGCCGAGGGCATCTTCTGCGCCGGCGCCGCCTTCTTCGGCCACGACGGCTCCTGCTCCGGCGCCGTCAGCGTCACCGGGATCAAGGGCGACCTGCCCGCCTGGCGCGTCGACGAGCTCGGCCGGACCGTCCGCGCCTGCGCCGACCGCGTCGCCGTCCTGCTCGGCGGCCACGGCTACGCCGAGCTCACTCCCGCCCAGCGCGGCGACCCGCCCCCCGCCGCCAGCCCATCCGATGCCACCGCCTCGGCCGCCGGGGGTGACCGGTGAGCGCCGGCCAGGCCCTCGTCGTCAGCGAGCCGGGACAGGTCGGCCTCCAGCATCGCGACGTGCCCGTCCCCGGCCCCGGCGAGCTGCTCGTCACCCCCGAGCTGATCGGGATGTGCGGCACCGACCTGGAGATCATCGACGGCACCATCGACCCCGCCTACATCCACTACCCCCTGGTCCTGGGTCACGAGTGGACCGGGATCGCCGCGGCCGGCCCGCTGGCCGGGACCCGCGTCGTCGTCGAGGGCGTGATCCCCTGCGGGCACTGCGCCCGCTGCGTCGCCGGCCAGACCAACCTGTGCGAGACCTACGACGAGATCGGCTTCACCAGGGACGGCGTCGCCGCCCCCCAGGTCGTCGTGCCCGCCATGCTCGCCCACCCTCTGCGCCCCGAGGTCGCCGCCGACGACGCCGTGCTCACCGAGCCCGCCGCCGTCGTCTACCAGGCCATCAGCCGGGCCCGCATCGAGCCCGGCCGCCGCGTCCTGGTCATCGGCGACGGCACCATCGCCCTGCTCGCCGTCGCCCTGCTGCGGCTGTGGTCACCCGCTGAGATCGTCCTGCTCGGCCGCCGCGACGGCCAGCGCGACCTGGCCGCCACCGCCGGCGCCGACCGCTTCGAGACCGACCTCGCCGCCGCCGGCGCCGGCTACGACCTCGTGTTCGAGGCCGCCGGGACCACCGACGCCGCCGCCACCGCCATCAGCGCCGCCCGGCGCGGCGGCACCATCGTGCTGGTCGGCCTCCCCCCGCACGGCGCGACCACGCCGCTGGCCGTCGACGACGCCGTCAACAACGACCTGACCATCCTGGGCAGCTTCAGCTACACCTCCACGTCGTGGCGCTCCATCGTCACCCTGCTGAACGCCGGCCGGATCCGGCCCGGCTTCCTCATCACCCACCGCTTCGCGCTGGCCGACTGGGAGACGGCCATCGCCACCCTGCGCGGCGCCGGCAGCCCGCGCGGCAAGGTGCTCCTCGACCTGGCCCGCGCCTAGTCCAGCCGCAGCGGGTGCGGCGCCGTGTTGCGCAGCCGCGAGCCGCTGAACTCCACCGTCGACTCCGCCACCTGGCGCCAGAACGGCCAGATCGACGGCGTGACGCGCAGCTCGATCCCGGCCCGCGCATGGCGCCCGAGCAGGTCGTCCACGATCACCCGCTCGGCCGCCTCCACCGGCTTCTCCGCCACCCAGTACCCACCCACCTCGTGCGGCCGGAACGCCCCGCCCGGCAGCCGGTAGGCGTACAGGCGGCAGGCCCGGACCCGGTCCAGCCAGCCCGCCTCGATCACATGAATGCGACCCGCGTCGCTCTGCCCGAAGAACCGCTCCCGGTCCGCCGCCGTTGTCGTCGACACCGCCCAGACGCACCCGCGCGGGCAGTCGCGCGGGAACCAGAACATCGGCGCGTGCCGCGTGTCAACCGCCCAGACCAGCGGCAGTGCCCCCGGCCCCGCCGCGCGCGGCCGGAACTCGTCCAGCGACTCATCCTCGCTGAAGTGCCAGAGCGCGAACTCGCCCTCGCCCCGGTACGGCGGCGCCGGCTCCCGGCTCAGCAGCTCACCCGGATAGTCGTCGTCCATATGTCAGGGCCAGCTTGTTACCAGCGGGCGGTGACGACCCGGTAGCCGAGGTCGAGTTCGTCCAGCGCGAGCAGGTGGCCCCACCGGCGTTCCCATTCGCCGCTGTCGAGGTCGGCACGCAGGCGGCGCAGGCCCTGCTCGCGGTCGGCGTCAGGGATCAGCGCCAGCGCGGACATGGATGACCACACTTCTGGGTCCAGGTAAGCGCGCGGGCGCCGCCAGTACGCCGCCTCGAACCCGTCGCTGCAGTCGGCCGGGACCGGGACCGGGATCACGTACAGCTGGCCAAGCGCGGCAGCGATCTCGGCGAGCCGGGTTTCCCGGTCAGCCACCAGTCGCGCGGTCGCGGGAAAGTAGTCGTGCAGCCACCAGGTCCGGGCGGCCTGCGGGTCACGCAGGAACAGCACCACCCGATCGCGGGCCACGCGCCGCATCTCCGTCAGGCCTCGGGTCCGGTCCTGCCAGTGGTGGATGGTCAGCACGCCCATCGCAGCGCCGAGCGCGTCATCGCGGAATGGCAGCGCCTCGGCAAATGCCCGGACCGCTGGCGCCGACCCTGGTGGCCGCTGGGCCAGCATCACGGCCGATGGCTCAACCGCCGCGACCGGGCGGTCCGGTGGCTCATACGAGCCGGTTCCCGCGCCCACGTTCGCCACCGGCGATGCGTCGCCCAGGGCTGTCCGTATTGCTGCGGCGATCCGGGGGTCCTCGCGGCGACCCCGCTGGTAGTGATCACCGATCCGGTCGTATACGGGCACATGGGCGGTCGGCACGTTGTCACGCTAGCACCGGGGGTTTTGCTGGCCTGATCATCAGTGATGGGCTGCTGGCCGCTGACCGGGGGATTCAGGCGGCGGTGGCGGGCGGGCCGTGTGCTGGCGGGTCGGCCCACAGAGAGTCCTGGCCGGGTGGCGGTCCGTGGCTGTGGAGGGTCTTGAGCCCGTCGGGGCTGGTGGCGGTGGTGGTGCCGTCGGCGTGCAGGTGCAGGGTCCAGCCCCTGCGGTGCACGGCGATGTGGTGGTGGAAGGCGCAGAGGAGGGTGAGGTTGTCGAGGCGGGTGGGGCCGCCCTGGGACCGGGGGATGACGTGGTGGACGTGGCAGCGGACGGGCGGTGCGGTGCAGCCGGGGAAGGAGCAGTGCCGGTCGCGCTTGGTCACGGC
>JBOHCO010000090.1:0-5088 GCA_050698895.1 Streptosporangiaceae bacterium | reverse complement strand
GCTGGCGTCGTTCACGATGCCCGAGCCGCGCATGATCATCGTGACGCCGTATGACAAGTCGTCGATGGCCGCGATCGAGAAGGCGATCAGGAACAGCGACCTGGGCGTGAACCCGTCTAACGACGGGGTCATCATCCGGGTGGTGTTCCCCGATCTGTCCGAGGAGCGCCGTAAGGAGTACATCAAGGTGGCCCGGACCAAGGCCGAGGACAGCCGAATCTCGATCCGCAACATCCGCCGCCACGCCAAGGACTCGATCGACAAGATGGTCAAGAACGGCGAGGCGGGCGAGGACGACGGCCGCCGCGCCGAGCGCGAGCTCGAAGAGCTGACCCACGGCTACGTGAGCCAGGTGGACGAGTTGCTCAAGCACAAGGAAGCCGAGCTCCTCGAGGTCTAATTGCACCTCAGACACGATGCGTCCGGACCCGCCGAGCAGGTGACGGAGCCCGTGCCCGCCCCGGAGCAGGCGCGGACCAGGACCGGGCGCAACCTGCCGGTCGCCATCGGCGTGGGCGTCCTGCTGGGTGGCCTCGCGGTACTGACGCTGTTCACCGTGAAGGCCACGTTCCTGCTCTACGTGGGCGCGATCGTGGTGGCGGCGCTGTGGGAGCTGAGCCGGGCGCTCGGCTCGCGCGGCATTTACCTGCCGCTGATCCCGGTCGTCGCCGGCGGCGCGGCCATGGTCACGCTGGCCTACTGGGTCGGGCCCAGGGACGCGCTGGCCGCATTCGCGGTGACGTTCGTGGTGCTGCTGGCCTGGCGGCTGCGCGGCGAGGCCTCCGGCTACCTGCGCGACGTCACGGCCAGCGTCTTCGCGCTGGTCTACATGCCGCTGGCGGCGGCGTTCGTGGCCCTCATGCTGGCCCGGCCGGACGGCGACCGCCGGGCGCTGCTGTTCCTCATCCTGACCGTGTGCAGCGACGTGGGCGGCTACTTCGCGGGCATCGGCTTCGGCAAGCACCTGATGGCACCGGCCATCAGCCCCAAGAAGACCTGGGAAGGGCTGGCCGGCTCGGCCGTGGCCTGCCTGGCCGCCGGGGCAATCGGCCTGCCCGGCCTGCTGCACGGCCAGGTCTGGCAGGGCCTGCTGCTGGGTGCCGCCGCGCTCGCCATCGCCACCCTGGGCGACCTGGTCGAGTCAATGATCAAGCGCGATCTCCAGATCAAGGACATGGGCTCGCTGCTGCCCGGCCACGGCGGCGTGCTGGACCGGATCGACGCCCTGCTGCTCATGGCACCGGTGGTCTGGCTGCTGCTGACCGTCTTCATCCCCAACGGTCACGCCGTCTAGGCCGGCGGCCCCGCTACCTGGCCGCCGCTAGTCGCTGACCCAGCTGCGGCGCTGCGCCGCCAGGTGGGTGATCAGGCTGGCCGAGCCGCGATTGGCGGCCAGCAGCCGCTCCCGCTCGCTGACCGGGACGATCCACAGCCAGCGCACCGGCCCGCCGGCCATGCTGAAGCCGTCCAGCACCGGCAGGTCCGGCCCGATGAGCTGGCCGGGGTCATCCAGCAGCAGGATCGCCGCGTTGCCGCCGCCCAGCGGGAACGTGCTCGGCTCGTGGTACCAGGGGATGCTGTGCCCGGCCCCGAGCCAGGTCACCTCGCGCCACGGGTACTGGGCCAGCCACAGGAAGATCCGCGCCGCCTCGGCGCTGGGCATCGTGGTGGCCAGGGCCAGCTCGATGCGCGGCGGCCCGGCGCCGTCCCCGGCCTGCTCGATGACCGGCATCCGCTGGGCGCTCATCCCGACGGTGGACAGCACGGTGTAGGGGCGCTGCGGGGTGGACGGCCGCTCGGACACCCCGACCAGGGGCTGCTTGCCGCCGCTGACATCCCAGTACTTGCCGCCCGGTCCGAGACGGCTGAGCAAGTGGCCGAAGACAGCCTGCCGGAACGAAGCCCAGTTATTCGGATCTGTCCGCCACCGCCAGAACCGCTCGGCCTCGCTCAGTCGCGGCCCGAGGCCCTCCATGGCCTGGTCCAGGGACCACCCGAACGGCGTCTGGCCGATGATGTCCCGCGCGTAGCCGGGCATGCCCGTGGACATGTCCGACCAGCCGGGGATGATGGCCAGCGGCTCGTCGTGCTCCAGGATGGCCACCCCGTCGCCCTCTTCCAGCCAGACCGCGCGCAGCGACTCCGGGTCCAGCGGCGCGCTGCCCGGCGGGAGCCTGGTGTGGTCGGCGGGCATCTGCGGCGGCTGCCCGGCGCTGAGACCGGCCAGGTCAGCGGCCTCAGGAGCGGGCCCGTGATTGGCGATCCAGGTCGCCGCGATGGGGCCCTCGGCGTCATGCATGTAGGCCGCGGTGGTCGTTCCGTCGTACTCCACCACGACCCGGCGGCTGCCGTACGGGCTGTCGCTGTCGAGCAGCACCTCAGGCCGGCCAGGCCCGGCGGATATCCTGGCTTGACTGGCCCCTCTGCGCAGCGTCGGCATACTACGGAAATCTACAGACTTCCGACCTGGTCAATGCGGACATGCGTGGAAGATCATCGGCTAGTTTGCCGCATTGTCACCAAGGTCACAGCGCCGAACGAGCCATGACGAGCATGCCAGCGACTCACCAACGAGAGGAAAGGTTCACGAGTGGCCATAACAAGGGGTGGGTCCGCGCCGCCCCCTGACGCCGCTGCCCAGCCCGTGGCGCTGGTGCTGGACACCTCGCCCGGCGCCGGTCGGCGCGGTCGCGCTCGGCCGCCTCGCCACCTGGCTGACCTGGACTCTCAGGGCCGCCGTGCGGCCGTGACCGAGCTCGGCCAGCCCGGGTTCCGGGCCGACCAGCTGTCCCGGCACTACTTCGGCCGGCTGACCGACGACCCCGGCCAGATGACTGACCTGCCCGCCGCCCAGCGCGCCGAGCTGGGCGCCGCCCTGCTGCCCCGGCTGCTGACCGCCGAGCGGGAGCTGACCTGCGACGAGGGCACCACCCGCAAGACGCTGTGGCGCACGTTCGACGGCTCCTTCGTGGAGTCGGTGCTGATGCGCTACCCCGACCGGGTCACCATGTGCGTCTCGTCCCAGGCCGGCTGCGGCATGGCCTGCCCGTTCTGCGCCACCGGACAGGCCGGGCTGACCCGCAACCTGTCCGCCGCCGAGATCGTGTCCCAGGTCTTCTCCGGCGCCGCCGACCTGGCCCGCGGCCGGGTGCCCGGCGGCCCGGGCCGGGTGTCCAACGTGGTGTTCATGGGCATGGGCGAGCCGCTGGCCAACTACGCCAGCGTGCTGGCCGCGGTGCGCCGCATCACCGACCCCGCCCCCGGCGGCCTGGGCATCTCGCAGCGGTCGGTGACCGTGTCCACCGTCGGCCTGGTGCCCGCGATCCGGCGGCTGGCCGCCGAGCAGCTGTCCGTCCGGCTCGCGGTGTCCCTGCACGCCCCCGACGATGAGCTGCGCGACGAGCTGGTCCCGGTCAACCGGCGCTGGAAGGTGGCCGAGGTGCTCGACGCGGCCTGGGACTACGCCGCCGCGACCGGCCGCCGGGTGTCCATCGAGTACGCCATGATCCGCGACGTCAACGACCACGCCTGGCGGGCCGAGGCCCTGGCCGACCTGCTGGCCGGGCGGCTCGTGCACGTCAACCTGATCCCGCTCAACCCGACCCCCGGCTCGCGGTGGACCGCGTCGGACCCCGGCGTGGCCCGCGAGTTCACCGAGCGGATCGCCGCCCGCGGCGTGCCGGTGACGGTGCGCGACACCCGCGGAACCCAGATCGACGGCGCCTGCGGCCAGCTGGCCGGCGCCCAGGCCGGGACCCAGCTCGGCGCCCAGGTCGGCGCCCGGGTCGGCGCCCGGGCCGGCGGCAGCTAAGGCGCTGCGGCCCGGCAGCGGGTACCGTTGTCGGCCATGTCCTGGAGGCAGGAGCTTGGCCGGCGACGCCGGGCCGCCGTCGCGGAGCTGATCCAGCGCGCCTGGCGTTACGCCGAGCAGGCCGCGCCCATCACCGCGCAGACCGCCGCCGGACGCCGGTTCGCCGCGTTCGGGGCCGGGTCGCTGATCGCGTTCCCGGCCGGCTCGATCTACGGCGAGCGCTGGATCGAGGTCGGCCGCGGCAGCATGTTCGCGGCCAGCGTCACCCTGTGCGCCGGCATGGCCCCCGGCCATGATCTCGGGCCGTCGCCGGTGCTGCACGTCGGGGACCGCTGCGTGATCGGCCGGGGCAGCCACATCGTCGCCCACCACAGCCTGTCGATCGGCGACGACGTCTACACCGGTCCCTACGTCTACATCACCGACCAGAACCACAGCTACGCCGATCCCGACGCCCCCATCGGGGCCCAGTGGCCGGTCAACAGCGCGGTCAGCATCGGCTCGGGCTCGTGGCTGGGCACCGGCGCGATCATCCTGCCCGGCGCGGTCATCGGCCGGAACGTGGTCGTGGCGGCCGGCGCCGTGGTGCGCGGCAAGATCCCCGACCGCTGCGTGGTGGCCGGCGTCCCGGCCCGCGTGGTCCGCGAGCACATCCCGGGTGTCGGCTGGGCCCAGGCCCGGGATCTGGCCGCTCAGGCCCTGAGCACCCTCAGCCCGCCCCCGGAGCCGGCCTCGCCCGCCTCATCTGCCCCGTAAGCCACCCCAGCCCAGCGCCGCCCGGACCCGCCGCCGCCCAGACCACGCTAAACCCGCGACGGGGCGGGCGGACCGTTACTGGTGTGGCAGGAGGGTCGCTCGGGGCCGAGGTGAGGGCGCGGCGGACTGCCGCAGGCGTGTCGCAAGCTCAGGCCGTCGTGGGTGTCCCGTTGCATACACCGGGCGGGCCCCACCGGGACACCCGCGACCATGATCACCGGGCGCGCAGACAGCCCGTGATGCAGGGCGAGAACACTGTGGCGCGAGGTGAGTGAGGGGCACAGGGGGCTCTCGGCGGCGGGCCGGGGCCGCGGCACCCGGATTTCTCAGTCAATACGGGCTGAGAAATCCGGGTGATCATGAACGAGGCCTGGTGTCGGGCGCGCCCGTTACGGACAGCAGAGAACCTGACCCAGTGACTGATGCTGGCAGGCTGCCGGAGAGATGCAGGCGACTTAGCTGGCCCGGGCGGCCCGCCGCTGGCCGGCGGACGGGGGGCAGGCGGCTTAGCTGGCCCGGGC
>JBOHCO010000089.1:0-2774 GCA_050698895.1 Streptosporangiaceae bacterium | reverse complement strand
CGCGAGCAGCCCGGCCAGCTTCGACCCGGAGCCGGACGAATGGACGGTCAGCGCGCCGTCGACCAGGATCAGGGCGGGCCCCTCGCCCTGCTGGTCGTAGGCGATCGTCGTGCCGTCCGATGAGCTGACGGTACTCAACTCAGCGGTGTTCATGTCCTCAGCGTTCATGTCCTCAGCGTTCATGTCCTCAGCGTTCATGTCCTCAGTGTGGGCGCGGCGGGCCCGGCGAGCCTGCGCCTGGCGCTCCTGGTAGCGCCACTACCTGGCACCGAGCCGACTCGGCGTGCGATCCTGGGCGGATCATGGGTGCCTGGCCCGCCCAGGATCAGCAGAGCGGCCCGGTCCGCGACGCGGTGCGGGACCGGCGTCGCGAGCTGGGCGCGTTCCTTCGCTCCCGCCGCGGGCGGCTGAGCCCGGCCGAGGTGGGGCTGCCCGACTGGGGCGTGCGGCGGGTTCCCGGCCTGCGCCGCGAGGAGGTCGCCCAGCTCGCCAACGTCGGCCTGACCTGGTACACGTGGCTGGAGCAGGGACGCCAGGCCCAGCCCTCGGCCAGCGTGCTGACCGCGATCGCGGATGCGCTGCGGCTGGATGTCCACGAGCGCGAGCACCTGTTCGCGCTGGCCCGCGACCCGATCGACCGGGCCCGGGGCGGGATGGACCCGGCCGCGCCCGCGCCGGCCGGCCTCGGGCTGGACGCGATCGTGCGGGATTTCGGGCCGGCCCCGGCGTACGCCATCTCGGGCCGGTTCGACGTGCTGGCCCGCAACCGGCCCGCCGGGCTGCTCTTCGGCGGCCTCGACCCAGGTCCTGACGGGCCCGCGAACATGCTGCACCTGGGCTTCACCGACCCCGGCTGGCGCACGCTGATCGCCGACTGGGAACACGAGGCCGCAAGGCACGTCGCCATGTACCGGGCCGCGATGACGATCCACCTCGACGGCCCGGGCTGGACGACGCTGCCGCGCGGCTGGCCCAGCTATCTCCCGACTTCGCCCGGTTCTGGGCCAGCAGCGACGTGGCCGGCCCCGAGCGCCGGGTCAAGCGGTTCCGCCACCCCAGCGCCGGGCTGCTGACCCTGCACAGCACGTCCCTGCTGGTGGCCGACGACCCGATGACCCGCATCGTGATCCTCTACCCGGCGACCGCGTCGGATGCCGCCCGGCTGGAGCGGCTGGCCGGGTAGGCCGGCTCGGTTCCAGCCCGCTACGGCGCCACCTCGATCAGTCGGCGCGGCCCCGATCAGTCGGCGCGGCCCCGATCAGTCGGCGCGGGCGTTGCGGGCGTGCGGGCGGTCCAGCGGCGCGCGGCCGCGGGCGGTGGCCAGCTGGGACGGACTGGTGAACGTGCTGCCGCCCGGCCCGGCCGCCACGGCCTCGTGCAGCGCGCTGCCCGCCACCAGTTTCGGCCAGGACAGGAACCAGACCGTCCAGCCGTTGTCCCAGGTCCCGCCGACCGGGCTGCCGGTGACGGTGACCGGGTCGCCGGGCACGGCCAGCTTGTAGTACTGCTCGGCGTGCGCGGGCGAGGCGTTCACGCAGCCGTGACTGACGTTGGTGACGCCCTGCTCAGCCACCGACCAGTAGGCATCGTGAATGTAGACACCGCTCCAGGTGAACCGGACCGACCACGGGACCTCGAGGTTGTAGCCCGGCCCGACCATGTCGACCGGGTTGCCCTTCTCGATGGTCACGTAGGTTCCGTTGGGCGTGTCGTCACCGGGTCGGCCGGTGCTGACCGGCCAGGTGTGCCAGAGGCGGCGCTTGTAATAGACGTGCATGCCATGCGTGCGCGTGCTCACCTGGACAATCAGCGAGGCGCCGATGTCGAATGTCTGGGTGAGATCGTGATCGCCGAAAACCCCTGGCGCGCCTTCCACCCCATTGAGCCTGGCGTCGAAAGACACCCGGGTGTGCTGCGGCCAGTACGTGCGGGGCCGGAAGTAAAGCGTCTTGCCACCGTCCCAGTACCAGGCGCCGACCACCGGCCGCGAGGTCGTGATGCTGATCGCCCGCTCGACAGCGGCCTTATTGGTTATCGGGTGGCTGAAGTTCAGGATAATCGGCATGCCGACGCCGTATTGCTGCCTGAAGCCCTCGATGGTGGAGGCCTGGAAGGTCGCCCGTGGCTTCAGCGTGCTGAACGAGCTGGTCGCGGCGGCCGTCTTCCCGTCCGCACCGGTCGCCGTCGCCGTCACCGTGTAATGACGCGACATAGAAAGCCGCTGGGTGCTGCGCCAGGCGGTGCCATCGTCGCTGAGCTGCCCGCGGACCTGGCCGCTGCCGCCGTCAATGTGGACGCTGTGCAGAGTGCCATGGGCGGCGCGCACGGTGATCGCCGTCCCCGGCTGAATGCCGGACGAGCCATTTCCGGGGGCGATCGTCACCTGCGGAAGCTGCTCGGCGTGATGCTTTTGCGCGGCCGTCGTGCGGGCCGACGTCCCGGCCGAGCACGCCGCGAGCGACAGCGCCACCGCGGTTCCCGCGGCCACGCCCAGTACAGCAATTCTTCCCCGGCCCCGTCGCCGCGCGCTGCTATTCACCCGTAATCCCCGATCCCCCGTAGCCGCTGCCGACGCCCGGCATGATCCGACTGTTAATTCGCCCGACCGCACCCGTGTCGCGAGCGCCGCATCGCGGCCGGTGCCGCGCGGCGTCAGCAGATACCGCGAGCATTACCCGCTCCCGGACCGCGGACACGGACAGGCCGCCCGGAATCGCTTAACAGCTTTCCCACGCCCGGGCAAAGAAAGCCGGGGCGCGGGATTCCGGACAGCG
>JBOHCO010000088.1:0-2412 GCA_050698895.1 Streptosporangiaceae bacterium | reverse complement strand
GGCCAGCCGCTCGTCGGCCAGCGCCAGCCAGCGGCCGAGCGTCTCGTGCATGAGCTGGCCGAACAGCTCGGTCACCGCGGCCGGGTCGGCGCGGAACCGCTCCATCTCCTCCGGCGTCGTCTCGTAGCCGTGGTAGCCGACGTCGGCGATCGTCTTGCGCAGCTTGGGCAGGCCGTCGTCATCGACCTCGAGCTGGCGCCCGTACAGCGTCGCCGAGTACGCCCCGGCGCCGCGCGACACGATCGGCACGATCATCTTGCCGGTGATGTCGCCGCCCATGATCAGGGTGTCGCAGCCGTAGAACTTGGCCGAGTTGAGAAATTTGCGCAAACACACCTCGGAACCATGGATGTCGGTCGCGAAATAGATCTTCCGGTCAGCCATTGCTGGTCCCCGCGACTTCCTCGGGCAGCTCATACCAGGCCGCGCGGCGGCCCAGCCGGGCCCGCGCCTTCCAGCGCAGCGACTTCGGCGCCTGGTCGAGCGCCTGCTGGATGGCGTACGCCCGCTCGGTGATCAGGTGATGCTCGGGCTCGGCCAGCGCATCCTGCGCGAACGCCGTCAGCCTGGCCAGGTTGTCGCTCAGGGTGGTGTACCAGCCCCAGTCGGCTGCCGTCACCGAGCACAGCCGGGCCAGCGACAGGTCGTCCTGCCCGGCCTCGTCCTCGCGGCTGAGCTGGTGGTTGCGCAGCAGCTGGGCCGCGTCGATGAGGTCCTTGCGGTTCACCTCGACGATCTGCAGCTTGGTCAGCAGCAGGTCGGCGATGCTCAGCGTGTCGGCCAGCATGGCCAGGCGGCCCGACAGGTCCAGGGCGTGGCACATCGAGAACGTGCCCAGGAACACGTCGAGCTGCCGTCCGTTCGCGGTGTCGTAGAACAGCAGCCGGCGGTCGCCGTGCAGGGCGTTGAAACGGTCGTTGGCCACGTAGCCGAGCTGGGTCAGGGCGGCCTTCACCGGGCGGCCGTCCTTGCGGCCGATCACGATGTCGATGTCGCCGTAGCTCCGGGCCAGCACCGCCGGCGTGGCGGCGTGCTGGTGCAGCGCCACCGCCAGCCCGCCCAGCAGGCGAGCGGTGGCGCCCTGCGCCGCGCAGCCCGCGAGCACGTGCCGGGCTTCCTCGGTGATGTCGGGTGCGGGCGTCCTGGTGATCATGCCGGGTCTCCGCGGGTGGCGCGGTGGATGGTGTCGTAGTGCTCGTCTTTGGCCGGCTGGTCGGGGAAGTTGTAGCTGCGCTTCCCGGCCTGGCGGGCGAGGTGAAAGCCGAGCTGGGCCAGCGGCAGCGCGGCGAGCACCGGGCTGAGCTCCTCCGGCGCGCCGGCCGCCAGGCGCAGATGCCCGGCCGCGGCGCGGGGCGGCTCGATATCGGAGACGACGGTGGCGTCGGCCCCGACGAAGATCAGCTCGGACAGGATCTCCCGTGACCGGTCCTGGCCGGCGCCGGACGGCGCGACGACCACGACCGGGTCGCCGGGCCGGGTGATGAAGTACTCCTCGTGGGCCATTCCTCGGTGTTCGTCGCCACGGCTATCTGCTGCGCGCCCTCGAACAGCTTGGCGGCGCCGAACCGGGCGGTCGCCTCGTTCGGCCCGGCGCCGAGGAAGGTCACGAACCGGCCGGAGGAGATCCTGGCCGCGGTCTCGGCCGCGGGCCCGTCGCACCAGTCGAGCGTCTTGGCCGCCTGGCCGGGGAGCTGGGCGCAGGCCCGCCGGATCGCCTCGGCGGCGGTCCCCGGCGCGTCCGCCGGCGCGGTCCGCAGCGCGAGCTCGATCAGCGTGCACAGCATCCCGATGTAGGTGCTGGTGCCGGGCGAGAAGCCGAGCGTGGGCACGTCGATCGGCAGGACCCGGTCGGCGGCCGCCGCGAGCGGCCCGCCGGCGTGGCCGGTCAGCGCGATGACCGGATGACCGAACTCCGCCGCCTGCCGGGCGGCCTCGATCGTCCGGCCGACCGAGCCCCCGTACGAGACGGCCAGCACCGCGCTGGCCGGCGGCAGGTACCGGATCTGGTAACGGGCCAGCTCGAGTGCGTGCACGGGGTGCACGCGCAGCCGGCTGTGCCGCCGGAAGGCCAGCGCGGCGGCCAGTCCGGCGAACGCCGAGTCGCCGCATCCGGTCAGGTACAGGTGCTCGATGCCGCGCCCGGCCAGCCAGCCGGCCAGATCCTGCACGTGGCCGGCCGGGTCGGCCAGGTGGCCGGCGATGACCTCGGGGATCGTGGCGATCTCCCGGCGCATCACGTCGATGCCGTAGTCGTCCCGGCGGCCGTGGCCCGCGGCCGGCTCCGGGACACTGCTCACCGGGACACTGCCCACCGGGACAGTGCTCACCGGGACAGTGCCGGCCGGGACAGTGCCGGCCGGGACAGTGCCGGCCGCCCGGCGGGCCGCGAGGAGCTCGCGGGCCAGCCCGCCG
>JBOHCO010000087.1:0-6565 GCA_050698895.1 Streptosporangiaceae bacterium | reverse complement strand
CCGGGCGCGCCAGGGCGCTACTGGACCTGGTGATTACTTAGGCGCGATGTGCATGAGCATCTGGCCCCAGTCCGGGTAGTTGTACGGCGCCGGCTGCGCGTACGGGTTGCTCTGCGTGACCCAGCCGGTGAAGTTGGCCGTGCTGTACTGGTACCAGTCGACCGACTCGGTCACCGGGATCACCGGGACCTCCTTGAGCATGACCAGCTGCAGCTTGTTCACGATGGCCTTCTGCGCCGCCGGGCTGGTCGTGTTGGCGTAGGAGTTGATCAGCGCGTCGGTGGCCGGGTTGGAGTACCGCTCGAAGTTGGACCCGGCGGCCTGGCCGATCGGGGCCGTGTTGCCCGAGTACAGCCACTGCCGCAGCTCGTAGTAGGGCGTGGGCCCGCCGGTCTCGCTGCCGTAGGCCAGCTGGTAGTTGCCGTCATACAGGGCCGCCTGGTAGGCCGGGGCCGCCTCGTCCTTCGGCGTGACGATGATGCCGATCGACTTCAGGGAAGCCTGGATGGTGTTGACCGCGGCCACCCAGTCCGAGAAGCCGCCGTTGTTAATGATGCTGAACTCGAGCTTCTGGCTGCCCTTGGTCATCACGCCGTTGACCATCTTGAAGCCCGCGTTCTTCAGGATCGACAGGGCCTTGGACGTGTTGTAGGCGTAGTTGTTGCCGAAGGCAGCGGCCTGCGAGGTGTCCAGCCAGCTGGAGAAGGTCGGCGTGACGATGCCCGCCTGGTTCGAGGGCGGCTCGTAGCCGTACTCGCCGATCGTCGAGGCGCGCGGCCGGTTGATCGCGTAGGCCATGGCCTGCCGGACCGCGACGTTGCTCAGGATCGGGTTCTTCAGGTTGATGAACATCGACACGATGGCCAGCGGCGGGAACCAGTAGTGGTTGTCAGGGCTCTTGGACAGGTAGAACTTCTGGATGCTCGGGATGAACTGACCGCCCCACTGAGCCTTGCCGCTGGCCAGGTAGGCGTTGGCCGTGTCGTTGGTGGTGAAGGCCGGGTAGTCCACCGTCTTGATCTTGGGCTGGCCGGGCACGTAATAGTGCGCGTTGGCCTGGTAGGTGATGTTCTGCGGCGTGCACGGGTTGACCGTGAACGCGCCGGTGCCCACCGGGTGGGTGTCCGGGTACTTCACCGGGTCGGAGATGGTCGACCAGATGTGCTGCGGGACGATCGCGATCTGGTCGGCGATGTAGTAGAAGTACGTCTCGGCCGGTGACTTGAACTGCATCACGACCTGGTTGCCCTTCTGGGTCACCGAGGTCAGCGGGCCGCCCGAGTTGGCCCAGATGGCGTTGAGGTCCAGGCCCTTGTTCTTGTTGAGCAGGTTGAACGTATAGGCCACGTCGGCCGCCGTGAAGGGCTTGCCGTCGCTCCACTTCACGCCGCTGCGGATGTTGAAGGTCAGCGTCTTGGCGGCATTGGTCCAGGCGAAGCTGGTCGCCAGCCAGGGGGTGGTCTTGTCGTTCTGGAGCGCGTTCACGAACATCAGCGGCTCGTAGACCGGGCCCACCGAGAAGCCGATGTCAGACAGGTTGAACGGGTTGAAGTTGCAGGTCCACAGGCTGCCGCCCTCGTTGTCGATGGTGAGAACGCTGCTGCCTGAGGCGCCGCCGCCGCCCGACCCCGATGATGAACTGGAACCGCACGCCGCCGCCAGCAGGCCGGCCGCGACGAGGACCCCGATCGACGCTATTCGTCGTTTCATGAGCCTAGCCCTCCGAAGATGATCATGCGGCCCGGCCTTCCCGTGCCGCGCAAAGAGGCATGTACCGTACCTTTCACGCCTAAGCGCCCGTGTTGCTGTTGAGTGTCAACTTCGTGACGCCAGTGACGTCAGTGATTGCAGTGTCGGTGATTTCCGTGATTCCCGCACCATCGACGGCGGCCAGGGCCACCGGTGCGTCGCTGCTGCTCGTGGCGGCGTCGATGGCCAGGGCCACCGCGCCGAGCAGCGGAGCGTCATAGGGAAACCGCCCCACCACCAGCTCCGGCGGAAAGGGCGGCCCGGCCCGCAGCGCGCTCTCCAGCCTCGGCTCGATCCGGTCCCAGGACCGGACCAGTCCGCCGCCCACCGCGATCCGCACCGGGTTGACCAGGATGGCCAGGTTCACCAGGTGGAACGCGAGCTCGGCGGCGAAGTCGTCGACCAGCCGGCTGAACGCGGGGTCCCCGGTGCCGGCGTTGAAGACGTCGGCCGCGGTCACGCCCGGCGGCCGGCCGGGCTGGCCGCTGGCCCGGCGGGCCAGCGCGAGGCCGCTGACCATCTCCTCGAGCATGGTGCGCTGGCTGAGCTCCCGGCCCACGTCGGCCACGGTGCGCAGGTTGTAGCCGAACTCGCCGGCCGCGCCGTTGCCGCCGACGATGACCTCGCCGCCCGCCACGATCGCCGCGGACAGGCCGGTGCCGAGGTTCAGGTACATGCCGGGGTCGTAGTCGTGCAGGGCCCCCCAGCGGACCTCGGCCGCCGCGGCCGCCTTGGCGTCGGTGGCCATCCGGATGATCGCGCCCGGGAAGGCCGCCCGCAGCTCGCGGCCGAGGGCCAGGTTCTCCCAGCCGTCGATCGCCGGGGCCAGCTCGACCTGGTCCTCGTGGGGGATGCCGAAGGTGGAGGCGCCGACCGCGACCAGCTCGCTGTCCGGGGCCGCGGTGGTCAGCAGCCCGCGGGCGGCCCGGATGGCGCGGTGGAACACGAGGTGCGCCAGGTCCTGCCCGTCGGGGCTCTCTTCGGCACTACCGTCGGCCGGGGCGACGCTGGAGTCGGCACTGGGGGCGGCACTGGGGGCGGTGCTTACCGTGGCCGAGGCCAATCGGTTACCCTGCACATCGCAGACCGCGACGGCGATTTTCGTACCGCCGAAGTCAAGGCCGAGCACGACCGGAGGGCGTCCCACCCATCACCTGCCAGAACCTGGGATGCTTGCGTCTAGATAGTTAGGACAGTATCCTAACTATCTAGAGGGTAACAAGGCTCGTGGCCGAAATGTAACCTGGCATCAGGGTCCGTGCCGGAGCGCCCCTTGCGATGTGGAGACGGACGGCCTGTCCAGGCCACGGTGCCACATCGCGCGGCGGCGCGCGGCCCGGAATCGCACTGTGCTGCTCGATTGCGCGAGGTTCGGGAGGACTGCTCGGTTGGACATGATCTCGTTCGGCTCAGTCTTCCTCGAGCTGGTCTTCGGCCACGTGCGCACGCTGCCAGGGCCGGGCGAGGAAATCTTCACTGACGAGTTCGCGGTGTCCTGCGGCGGCGCGGTCACCAGCGCGAGCGCGGCGGCCAGGACCGGCGTGTCGGCCGGCCTGTGCACGGTGCTCGGCGACGACCTGGGCTCCCGCGTGGTGCAGGAGTTCTGCGCCCGCCGCGGGGTGGACCTCACCTCGTCGATGCGGGTCCGGCGGGCCGCGGCCGGCATCACGGTGGTGCTGAACTTCGACGGCGACCGGGCCTTCGTGACCCACATCCCGCCCCGGTCGGCCAGCGAGCCGCCGACGCTGGACCGCTGGCGCGCGGTGCTGCGCCAGGAGCGGCCGCGCTGGGCCTACCTGCACGGCGAAGAGGGCATTCCCCAGCTGCTGCGCGAGGCCAAGGCCCAGGGCATCAAGGCGGTGCTGGACATCAACCTGGGCGACGAGCGGCGCCGCGACACGGTGATCGAGTGCATCCGGCTGGCCGACGTGTTCGTGCCCAACGAGGCCGAGCTGCTGCGGATCGCGGGCGCGGGCAGCCTGGAGGCGGCGGTCGCGGCGGCCACCGCCTGGGGCACGCCCACCGTGGTGACCAGGGGCGCGGCCGGGGCGCTGGTGGTCGGCCCGGACGGGGTGACCGAGGTCGGCGACGGGGTGCGCCAGGTGCAGGTCCGCGACCTGACCGGGGCCGGGGACAACTTCGCCGGCGCGATGATCGGCGCGCTGATCCAGGGCGCCCCGCTGCTGGCCGCGGTGGTGGCCGGCAACGCGGCGGGCGCCGAGGCGGTCAGCCATCTCGGCGCGGTGGGCGAGGTCGAGGTGGCCGGGTTCAGCTCGGCTGGGCGGACGCTCGGCGCGACGTTCGTGGCGAGCGTCGCCGCGGCCGCTCTCAAGGGCACCGCTCTCAAGGGCACCGCACTCAAGGGCACCGCACTCAAGGGCCCCGCGCGGGGTGCGGCTTTTCCGCAGACGAATCCGCAGGTGAATCCGCAGATGACGCAGGAGCAGGCAGAGAGGGAGACCGAGCAGTGAAGCTGGCCATTCTTGGCGGTGGCGGGGTCCGGATGCCCGCGTTCGTGCGGGCCGTCCTGGCGACCAGGCCAGGGACCTTCGACCAGATCAGCCTCTTCGAGCCGGACCCGGCGCGCCGCGACACGATCTGCCGGCTGGCCGTGGAGCTGGCCGACGTGCTCGGTCATGAGGGCGTGGTCTCCGCGACCGGGGACGCCACCGAGGCGTTCACCGGGGCCGACTACGTGTTCTCGGCGGTGCGGGTCGGCGGCGACCGCGGCCGGGTCATCGACGAGCAGGTCGCGCTGGAGCGCGGCATCGTGGGCCAGGAGACGACCGGGCCGGGCGGCGCCGCGATGGCGCTGCGCACGATCCCGGTGGTGCTGGAGTACTGCGACCTGCTCAGCCGCTGCGCCCCGGACGCGGTGCTGATCAACTTCACCAACCCGGCGGGCCTGATCACCCAGGCCATCTCCGCCCAGGGCAAGGTCAAGGCGGTCGGGGTCTGCGACACGCCCGGCGGCACGGTCATCCGGCTGGCCCAGTTCCTCCAGGCCGGCCACTACGACATCGCGGGCTCCTACGCGGGCCTGAACCACCTCGGCTGGATCGGCTCGCTGCGGGTGGACGGCCAGGACCGGATCGGCGAGCTGCTGGACCGGTTCGAGGAGCTCCAGCGCTTCGACCACCGGTTCGCGGGCTTCGACCCGGCAATGGTGCGCCGGGTCGGCGCGATCCCGGCCGAGTACGTCTACTACTTCTACGACCCGGGCCGCTACGTGGCCGGGGTGGCCAGGGCCGGCAGCAGCCGGGGCCAGGACGTGCTGCGGCTCAACGAGGAGCTGCTGGGCGGGATCGGCAAGGCGTTCGCGGACGGCGACGTGCACGCGGCGTGGTCGGTCTACGACACCCTGATGGGCGTGCGCCGGGACACCTACATGCGCACCGACACTGAGGGCGACAACCATCAGGGCGAGGCTCGCGCCCACCGGGCGCAGGCCGGCGCCGCGGCCATCGACTCGGCGCAGATCGGCGGCTACGAGGGCCTGGCCCTGCGGGTGATCGACGGCCTGTCCGGCCGCCAGCCCGGCGAGGTCATCGTCAACTCCGCGCACGGCACCAGCCTGGGCCTGGACGCCGGGGACGTGGTCGAGATGCCGACCAGGGTCGACCCGGGCGGCCTGACCCCGCTGGCGGTGCCCGAACTGCCGCGCGCGGCCAGGGCCCTGGTGGAGCAGGTCAAGGAGTACGAGCGAGGCATCGTCGAGGCCGCGATGACCGGCGACGCCGGCCTGGCCGGGGTCGCGCTGGCCGAGCACCCGCTGGTGCCGGGGATCACCGCGGCCAGGGACCTCATTACCGCGTATCGCGAGCAGCATGGGCGCTACCTTGCCTACCTCCGGTAACCGGACGGCCGGCGTTCTGGCCGCCGAGGGGGCCGGCGCCGGGCTGGGCGCCAGGATCACGGCCGACGCCATGGCGCCTGACCCCCGGCTGGTCGAGCCCGGCCCCGGCGAGGTCGCGCAGGCCGACGCCAGGGCGGGCGGCCAGGCGGCCCGGCCCCAGCTGCTGCGGGCCCTGAACGAGCAGCTCCTGCTGAGCCACATCCGCCGGCTGGGCCGGTGCTCGCGGGCCGACCTGGCCCGGCTGTCGGGGCTGTCCAAGCCGACGGTCTCGCTGGCCCTGGCCAATGTCGAGCGCTCCGGGCTGGTCCAGGAGGCCGGCCAGCGCACCGGCGTGCCCGGCCGCTCGGCGCTGCTGTACGAGATCCGGCCGGACGCCGGGTACGTGCTGGGCCTGGACATCGGCCAGCAGTACCTGCGCGGCGCAATGGCCGACCTGAGCGGCCAGATCATCGGTCGGGAGACGGTCCGGTCCCGCGCGACGAGCGTGACCGGGCGGGTGGCCGAGCTGGTCGCCCTGTCCGACCAGCTGAGCGCCGGCGCGGGCATCAGCCGCGGCGACGTGACCCAGACGGTGATCGGCAGCCCCGGCGTCTACGACCCGCGCCGTAACGCGATCGCGCTGACCGGCGGCCTGGCCGGCTGGGGCAAGCCGGCCGTGCTGGCCGGCCTGCGCGAGGCCTTCGGCCTCCAGCTGGTGATCGAGAACGACATCGACGCCGCGGCGGTGGCCGAGCGCGAGCACGGGCACGGCCGGCAGGTCCGCACGTTCGCCTTCGTCTCCATCGGCACCGGCATCGGCATGGGCCTGGTCATCGACGGCAAGCTGCATCGCGGCGTGCACGGCGTGGCCGGCGAGATCGCCTACATGCCGCTGTCCGAGGGCCAGGGCAGCTCGCCCGAGGACGCCCGGCGCCGGGGCACGCTGGAGGCGGCGGGCGCCGCGGCCGCGGTGGTCCGGGC
>JBOHCO010000086.1:0-1720 GCA_050698895.1 Streptosporangiaceae bacterium | reverse complement strand
TCTTGTCAGCGTCGATGAACGCCAGGTCCAGGTGCGGTCCGGCGGGCAGCGCGCGCAGCGTGTCCAGGGCCGGGCCCAGCCGCAGCTCGATCCGGTCGGCCAGCCCGGCCCGCTGCCAGTACTCCCGGGCCAGCGCGGTCCAGTCCTCGCTGACGTCGCAGCAGGTCAGCTTGCCGCCCTCGGCCAGGCCGCGGGCGATGCAGATGGCCGAGTAGCCGGTGAACGTGCCGACCTCCACGGCGCTGCGGACCCCGGTCAGCCGGGTCAGCAGGGTCATCAGCGCGCCCTGGTCCGGGCCGATCTGCATGCCGGACGGGCCGGGGAACCGCCGGGCGGTCTCGGCCGCCAGGCCGGTCAGCACCTCATCGGGCGGGCTGGCGTGGGCGATCAGGTAGTCCTGGAGTTCCTGGCTCAGGTGCCAGCTGCGACCGGTCATCGCAGCATGCTAGCCAGGCCGCCGGGCCCGGCCTCCTGGCGGGTGGTTTGACTGGCGGCTGCGTGGGCACCGGCCGGCTGGGCATACGCTCTTGGGCATGGCGTCGCACGCACCCGCTCCGCCGCTGAGCTTCCTGCCCAGCCCGTCCGTCGACGGATTCCACGCAGGCCCGCTGTTCGTGCACTTCTACGGGCTGATGTACGTCGTCGGCATCGCGCTGGCCATCTACATCACGCGGCGGCGGTGGAGGGCGGCGGGCGGCGACCCCGGCCTGGTCGCCGACGTGGCCACCTGGGCCGTGCCGGCCGGCATCATCGGCGGCCGGGTCTACTTCGACATCACCACCCCGGACCAGATCCCGCACGTGTGGTACGGCGTCTTCGCCGTCTGGACCGGCGGCCTGGGCATCTGGGGCGGCGTCGCGTTCGGCGCGGCGGCCGGCATCTGGCGGGTCCGGCGCACCGGGGCTAGCGCGGGGGCCTTCGGCAACGCGATCGCCCCGGCCCTGCTGGTGGCGCAGGCCGTCGGCCGCATCGGCAACTACTTCAACCAGGAACTGTTCGGCAAGCCCAGCGGGCTGCCCTGGGCCCTGGAGATCTCACACGCGCACCGCGTCTCGTCCGGCCTGCCGGCCCAGTACCTGGCCGACCGCACCTTCCAGCCGACCTTCCTGTACGAGCTGATCTGGGACCTGGCCCTGGCCGCGGCCCTGGTCTGGCTCGGGCACCACCGCAAGATCCGGCCCTGGGGGCTGTTCGCGCTCTACATCGCGGGCTACTCGGCCTTCCGCATCCTCGAGGAGTCGCTGCGGATCGACACCTCGGAGCACTTCCTGGGCCTGCGGCTGAACTTCTACGTGGCCACGATCGGCACGATCGCCGGGCTGGCCTGGTTCACGGCCATCCAGCGCCGTGCCGCCCGTGCCGAGCCGCCGGACGGCCCCGGACCGGCGCACGACAGCGCGGGCGGGGATGAGCCGGCCGAGGCCGGGGACGCGACCGCCGGCGCCGGCGCCCCGGCAGGCAGTGAGTCAGACCAGGACCGCGATAGCACCGCGGTCCAGTCCGGCCCCGCCGCCGAGTAGCTGTTACGGATCATGATCGGTAACAGTCAGGTCTGATAACAGCAAGAAGCGGCGCAGCCGCCACGCGGGACGCCGGGCTGCGAGCGGCAAACCGGGTGGACGGGGCCGCCGCCGGTCAGGCAGCATGCTGCGACCGTGGATACCCATCGGGACCCGCCGCCGGGGCGGCTGCGCGCGGCGGCCCGCGGCCTGGCCGCGGC
>JBOHCO010000085.1:0-4901 GCA_050698895.1 Streptosporangiaceae bacterium | reverse complement strand
GCGCGTAGACCAGCACCCCGGCGGCCACGATCAGCGCGGCCACGCCGGCCGTGAGGGCGATCGGCCCTGGCCTGCGCCGCGGCCTGCGGCGCCCGGCCGCCGGGCCATGACCGGAATCAGGACCATGACCATTAACAAGGCCGGACCCCGAACTCGCCCCCGCCCCGCCAGGGCCGCCCGGCCAGGGCCCGCTGCCCGGCCCGCCCGGGCCGAAAGGCGGTACCGGCCGCCGACGAGGCGACCGGCGGCTCCGTCCATGACCAAGAAGATGCTGCCTTGTTAAGGATCATCTGTCCGGTAACGGTCACATCCCCGGCGCCGCCGCGCGGACCTGGCCGGCCGCTGGATGTCCGGGCGGTAACACGACCGTGTTATCGACGGGACAATCAGGTGGGACATCGGTAACTTGGCCGGCAAGCGGGCCCGGATCAGGGAGAATCGGACTAGCCGGTAGGCGGCTGGGGCCCGCGGGGGGCCACGCCGGCCGGCCGGGCAAAGGGGTCTTGAGCAATGAGCAGCTTCCGGGACAGCGGCGGGGGAACCGCGCTCATCTCGGCGCACCGGGGCGGCTCCGAGCACGCGCCGGCGGCCACCTATGAGGCCTTCGAGCACTCGGTGACCACCGGCGCCGAGTACGTCGAGTTCGACATCCGGCGGACCCGCGACCACGCGCTGGTCGTCCATCACGACGACCGGGTGGGCAGGCACCGCGTCGCCGAGCTGCGCCACGCCGAGCTGTCCGAGCTGGCCGGGTACCGGGTCCCGCTGGTCCGGGACGTCATGCGGCTGCTGGCCGGCCGGGCCGCCGGGCACCTGGACCTCAAGGAGACCGGCTACGAGGGCGAGGTCATCGACCTGGCCCAGCGCATCCTGGGCCCGGAGAACTTCGTCGCGACCACCCTGGAGGACTCCTCGGTGGCCAGCATCAAGCGGTCGTTCCCGCATGTCAGGACCGCACTGTCGCTGGGCAGGGACCTGCGCGGCACGCCGAGGACCGGCTGGGCCAGGGTCCGGGCCAGCGAGCTGTTCCCGCTGGCGCGGATCCGCTCCTGCCGGGCCGACTGGGTGGCCGTCAACTTCACGCTGGCCCGGCTCGGGGTCATCCGGGCGTGCCGCCGGGCCGGCATCGGCGTCATGGTCTGGACCGTCGACTCCGACCGGCTCATCGACCACTTCGTCGGCGACCAGCACGTGGACGTGCTGATCACCAACCGCCCCCGGCACGCCGCCGCGCGGCGCGCCCGGCTCAGGAACCCGGGCCTCAGGAGTCCAGGCTGAGCACCATCGTCGGGGTCTGGATCACGTGATCGTCGCGCAGCGGCCGGACCGCTGTGCCGATGGCGAAGAACTCCGTCGTGTGCGAGCCCCAGGTATGGCTGTGCTGACGTAGCTGCACACCCACGATGCCCTCGGCCTTCAGCTCCTCCGCCTCGGCCTGCATCCGGGTCATGGCCAGCTCGCGCGCGTCGTAGAGGGCCTGGGTGAACTGCTCGATCTCGACGTTCCGCCCGATATTGCCCATCTTGGCCCCGAGGCGCTGGTGGGCGATGTGGTACACGCAGGTGCCCATGGTCATGCCGAGCGGCGCGTAGCCGGCCCGGATCAGCGTCCAGAAGTCCTGGCCGGACAGGTCCGAGGTGAACGGCATGCCCTTGTTGTTGCGCCAGTTCGTGACCCCGCCGCCGCCCGCGCCCGGCTCGGCCTTGACCGCCGTGCCGATCGCGATGAACTCGGCGATGTCGGCGCCGAACTCCTTCATCTCCACGTCCAGCCGCACGCCCACGATCCCGTCGGCGCCGAGCGACGCCGCCTCGGCCTCCATCCGGGTCATGGCCAGCTCACGCGCGTGGTACATAGCCTGGGAGAGCACGTCCAGCTCCTGGCTCTTCCCCCAGCGGGCCACCTGCAGGCCCACGTGGTAGATCGAGCTGCCCAGCACCAGCCCGAGCGGCCGGAACCCGACCTCCCGGACGAGCAGGAACTCGTTGACGGACAGGTCCGAGGTGAAGATGCCGCCCGGCTGGCCCGGCCGCAGCTCGGCCAGCCTGACCATGGCGTCGTGCGGAACGCCCAGCACCTCGATGTCGGGACTCTGCTGGGCCTGGGCCGGGGGGACAACCCCCTCGGTCTGCTGCTGATCGGTCATCGCGCTCCTATCCTTGCCCGGTCAACGCTCGCTCGCCATGCCCGGTTCACAGTCCCAGCCGGACCCGCGCCGCCTGACGGCGCTGCGGGTCGAGCGACATGATCGCCAGCGGGGTCCGCGCCTCCCGGCGCTTAGTGGCGAACCGGGCGATCGCCGTCCCGATGATCGTCGCCTCGACGATGTGGTCGCGGCGCCCCTCGGACATCGGGCATTCCCGCTCCCGGACTCGCACATTCATGTCCTGCAGTACCACGCCGTCGGCGCCCAGCCGGGTCACGTCCCGCTCCAGCTCGTGCCGCGCGTCATGCCGGGTCCGGTTGATCAGGTCGGTGTACCCGTGCACCTCGGCGTTTCCGCTCGTCCAGCGCGTCTGGGTGACCGTCAGCCAGTCGTCGTGCCGGGACCCGATCGAGATGCCCAGCGCCAGGCCCGCCGGGGCCCAGCCCGACAGCATCAGCTTCGCGAAATCCTGGCCCGACAGGTCCGAGGTGAACGGCTCGCGCGGCGTCACCTCGCCCGGCGCGCGCACGGCCGTACCGATGGCCTTGAACTCCAGGCCGCCCGCCGGGAAGCCCCCGATCGTCAGCCGGACGCCCACGATGCCGTGCCCGCCCAGCTCCTGGCACTCGGCCACCATCCGGCCGATCGCCCTGCGCCGGGCCTCATAGAGCGTCGCCACCATCGGCCCGAAGGAGCCCATCGAGGTCGCGCCCGAGACCGAGGTCACGCTCGCGGCCGGGGTCACGAACCCCCCGTAACCCGCCCACGCGCCGGGGCAGGAGTAACCGCCCGTGTAACCGATGTTGTAGACGGCCGCGCCCAGGACCTGGCCGACCGGCTCGAACCCGGTGCTGCGGATGGCCGCGAACTCGGCGGTGCTCAGTGACGAGCCCCACGTGCCGCTCTCGCGGATCTCCTCCATCCGGGCCTCGGCAGCCGCCGGCAGCTCCTCGCCCGAGTGCTGCCCTGTCACCGCAACCCCTTCCGGCCGGCCACTGACCGCTGCCACTACGATACCGGCAGCTAGTACCCCTGGCTCCTACCCCTGGGCGTCCCACTGCTCGTTGCGGTCCTGAACCGTCTGAAGGGCGTGCTCCGCGGCCTCCTTAGTCGGGTAGGGACCCAGCCGGTCCTTGCCCGGGCAGACCCCGTCGTCATCCTCCACCGTGTTGTGCCTGAGACAGAACCACCAGTTCTTGTCGCCGTCCATGGCTACTAGACTCCCAGATCATGGCGACCATGCTCCAGCCCGGCAGGCAATCTCCCGTGCGCCAGGTGCCCGCGGGCATCGCCCGGCCCGAGTACGTCGGCAAGCGCTATCCGCGGACCGGCGAGCCCGAGGTCAAGGACCCCGAGACCATCGAGCGGATGCGGGTCGCCGGCAAGATCGCCGCCCAGGCGCTGGCCGAGGTCGGGCGGCAGGTCAAGCCCGGCGTCACCACCGACGAGCTCGACCGGGTCGGCCACGAGTTCCTCGTCGACCACGGCGCCTACCCCAGCACCCTGGGCTACCGCGGCTACCCCAAGTCCCTGTGCACCTCGCTGAATGAGGTCATCTGCCACGGCATCCCCGACGACACCGTCATCGCCGACGGTGACATCGTCAACATCGACATCACCGGCTATATCGGCGGCGTGCACGGCGACACCAACGCCACCTTCCTGGCCGGCGACGTGCCCGAGGAATCCCGGCTGCTGGTCGAGCGCACCCACGAGGCCATGATGCGCGGCATCCGGGCCGTGGCCCCCGGCCGCCCCCTGAACGCCATCGGCCGGGTCATCGAGTCCTACGCCCGCCGCTTCGGCTACGGCGTGGTCCGCGACTTCACCGGCCACGGCATCGGCACCACGTTCCACTCCGGCCTGGTCGTGCCGCACTTCGACGACCCCGATGTGGACGTCACGATGGAGCCGGGCATGACGTTCACGATCGAGCCCATGCTGACGCTCGGCACCATCGACTACGTGATCTGGCCCGACGGCTGGACCGTGCTCACGGCCGACGGCAGGCGCACGGCCCAGTTCGAGCACACCGTGCTGGTGACCCCCGACGGCCGCGAGATCCTGACCCTCCCCTGAGGAGGGCAGCCCTGACCTGGCTGCCTGCGGCCGGGCGCGGGCGGGCCGCTTCTTGCTGTTATCAGCTTCTTGCTGTTATCGGACTATTCAGCTGACCGGGTCGCCGCCGCCGGGCTGGTCCTCGTCGCCCAGCACCGCCGCCGCCACGAACGTGCCCCGGCCCTGCCGGGTGATGATCAGCCCCTGGTCGCGCAGCAGCTGCATGGACCGCCGGACCGTCTGGTAGGCGACCCCGTACTCCGCCGCCAGCGCCCGCTCGGCGGGCAGCTTGTAGGTGATCTCCCCGTCCCTGATCCGCGCCGTGATCGCGTCAGCCACCTGCAAGTAGGTGGCCTTCGGGTTGCGGTAAGGGTCCACGTCGGGCACCTGTTCAACGTAGACAGCGCCTGATCAGGGTAAACCTTGGCTAGCTCTAAGAGCTTGTAGTGCTCTGTGTGGTCTATATGCTCTATGATGGCCAGCGTGGAACGGACGTGTCCGGGCTGGTGGCCCTACGCCGCGGAGTTCCCGCGCTGGGAGGTCTGGCGCGGTGTCGACCGCATGTACTACGCGGGCCTGCGCGGCTCAGACCCGCGCGTCGTCGTCCGCGGCGAGGACGCCGTAGACCTCCGCGACCAGATCAGGCGCGTCATCCTGCGCGCCGCCGCCTCATAACCCGCTCCCCTGACGTCGCGCA
>JBOHCO010000084.1:0-2365 GCA_050698895.1 Streptosporangiaceae bacterium | reverse complement strand
GCCACGGGCAGGCCACGGGCCTGCCCCCGCCCACCGCGCGGCACCCGGACACCGCCCGCCACCAGCTACAGTGACCACCGAAGGGCTCATCTGCCAGCAATGTCGCAACGACCCCTTGAACCCGAGCCGCGATAGTCACGGACTGCCGTGATCATGAACCCGTGCCTTCCGGCCCGGCCGCAGCACGCGATCCGGCCGCCCGTAACCCCAGCCCCAGCCCACCCGGACTCGATCGCGCACATCGACAGCGACGCCGGGGGTGTTCCCAACGGGACATCCACGGGCCTGTGTGCTGCGCGGGTGATGCGCAGGCTCTCCCGCCCCAAAGGCAGTGTCAGCCCCTGCCGCCTCGCTCGACTCACGGTCGGTCCGCCTGGATCTCGGTTTACCGTCCGCCGTTATCCGCTGTCCCGTGATCGTTGATCATCAGGTGCGCGGAGATCACGGTGGCGCCATGTGGCTGCCGTGACGGGCTAGCTGTAGCGCTCGAGCAGGGAGGACTCGGCCAGGCGGGAGAGCTCCTCCCGCACGCCGCGGGCCTGGGAGCTGCCGACGCCGTCGACGCCCTGGAGGTCGGCCACGCTGGCGGCCAGGAGCTTCTGGAGGCCGCCGAAGTGGCCGATGAGGCCGTCGGCGGCGTAGCTGGGCAGCCGGGGTACCCGGGCCAGCAGCCGGTAGCCGTGCGGGCTCACCGAGGCGTCCAGGCTCTCCGCGCCGCCCAGGCCCAGCACGGCGGCGACCGCGCCGGCGTCGAGCAGCGCGTCGGTGCTCAGGTCGGCCAGCTGGGCCACCGCGGCCGCGGTGGCGCAGTCCCGGTCCTCGGGCCGGGCGGGCACGTAGTCAGCGACCAGCAGCCGCCGCTCCTCGCCGGTTCCGGCGACGAGCTCGTCGAGCTGAAGCACGAGGAGCCGCCCGTCGGTGCCCACCTCGATCATGTAGCCCTCGATCTCGTCGGCGATCCGACGGACCATCTCCATCCGCTGCGCGGCCGCCGTGACGTCCCTGACCGTCACCAGGTCCTCGATCTCCAGCGCCGACAGCGCCCCGGTGACCTGATCCAGCCGCAGCTTGTACCGCTCCAGCGTGGCCAGGGCCTGGTGGGCGCGGGACAGGATCGTCGTTGAGTCCTCGAGTTCGTAGCGGGCGCCGGCGGTGTACACGGCGATGATGCGCATGGACTTGCTGACCGAGATGACCGGGTAGCCGGTCTGCCGGGCCACGCGCTCGGCGGTACGGTGCCGGGTGCCGGACTCGCCGGTCGGCAGCGTGGGGTCGGGGACCAGCTGGACGGCCGCGCGTAGGATGGTGCCGCCGGTCCGGTCGATCACGATGGCGCCGTCCATCTTGGCCAGCTCGCGCAGCCGGGTGGCGGAGAACTCGACCTCCAGCTCGAACCCGCCCGAGCACAGGCCCTCGACCATCTGGTCGTAGCCGACCAGGATCAGGGCGCCGGTGCTGCCCCGCAGGATCCGCTCCAGGCCTTCCCGCAGCGCGGTGCCTGGCGCCACCGCCGCGAGCGCGGCCCGACGCTGCTCATCTCGCCCCGTGCTCACTGCGGACTCCCGGCCGCGAGGTTGCTCATTGCCCGCCAGTCTATCGGCCGGTGACGCGGCGTAAGGGCGTGCTTGACTCATCCGCCGATGGCCACCGCAATCGCGGACCGGACGTCGGACGCCTCCTGCACCTCGATCGGCAGCCCGCCCCCGACCTCGGATCCGACCGGCACGATCGCGCGCCGGAATCCCAGCCGGTGGGCCTCGGTCAGCCGCTGGGCCGTCGCGGTCACCCGACGGAGCTCCCCGGCCAGGCCGACCTCGCCGATCGCCACCATGTCGCGGGGCACGCTGATCTCAGCCGT
Organism: Streptosporangiaceae bacterium; assembly: GCA_050698895.1. GTDB lineage: Bacteria > Actinomycetota > Actinomycetes > Streptosporangiales > Streptosporangiaceae > DASUBV01. The sequence goes on along the minus strand of JBOHCO010000084.1, from coordinate 507 downwards.
GGCACTGGCCAGGGCCACCGCCAGGGCCAGGTCGATGGACGGCTCGGTCAGCCGGACCCCGCCGATGGTGGCGGCGTAGATGTCCTGCCGCCCTATTTCCACGCCGGTGCGCCGCCGCAGCACCGCCACCACCATGCCGACCCTGGACGAGTCCAGGCCCGAGGTCACCCAGCGGGTCGGCTCCGGCGGCTGGACGGGCCGGCCGAGCAGCGTCTGGACCTCGGCGACCAGGGGCCGGCGGCCCTCCATGGTCACCGTCACGCAGGTGCCCGGCACCGGCTCGTGGCGGGACAGGAACAGCCCGCTGGGGTCGGGCAGCTCGATCAGCCCCTGCTCGCCCAGCTCGAAGCAGCCGATCTCGTCGGTCGGCCCGAACCGGTTCTTGAGCGCCCGCACCATGCGCAGCTGGCCGCGGGAGTCCCCGTCGAAGCTGAGCACCACGTCGACCAGGTGCTCCAGCGTGCGCGGCCCGGCCACCGAGCCATCCTTGGTCACGTGGCCGACCAG
>JBOHCO010000083.1:0-2093 GCA_050698895.1 Streptosporangiaceae bacterium | reverse complement strand
TTCGAGCAGGCCCGCGACGCGGCCAAGGCGATGCTCAAGGGCGACGAGGACCGGCGCGGCGTCATCGTGGAGGGCATCAAGACCAAGGTCCAGGAGTTCCTGCCGCATAGCGACAAATAGGTGCAGGACAGCTAGATATCTGGCGACCAGGTGCCCGGCGACCCGGCAGCTCTAGACGACAGGTGTCCGTTAGGAGTACGTTAGCCAGGTGGGTGAGGCAGGCCCGGACCAGGAGGCTGGCCCGCAGCGGCCGATGACCGGGAACACCGATCCGCGGGCCGTGCGGACCCGCCAGAAGCTGGTGGCCGCGTTCCAGGAGGCGGTCAGGGACACCGAGCCGGCCGCCATGTCGGTGGCCGCGCTGGCCCGGTCGGCCGGGGTGAACCGGACCTCGTTCTACGAGCACTTCGCCTCGCCCGAGGACCTGGCCGTGCACGCGCTGAGCGACCTGTTCGACGTGGTCCGCAACGCCGACATCGTGATGCGATCGCAGCACACGGTGCCCGCGGCCGAGGCCAGCCGCCGTGCGCTGCGCGACATCGTCGGCTTCGTGGACGAGCGCCGGGCGTCCTACGCCCGGCTGCTCGGCCCGGCCGCGGCGCCGCCGCTGATGAAGGCGGTCACCGAGGCGTTCACCGAGAACACCGTGCGGGCACTGGCGCGGATGCCGGCCCGGCCCGCGGGCGCGGACCCGTTAGTGACCGCCCAGTTCCTGGCTGGCGGAGTGCTGGGCGTGATCGGCGCGTGGCTGGCCGGCCAGCCTCCGGGCTGGCCCGCCGACCACGTCGTCGAGGCGCTGATGCACTGCCTGCCGAGCTGGCTGAACGCCGACTGACGCCGACTGACCGGGCGCGCGACCAGGGGCGCGCGTGACGAGGAGAGGAAGGACCGCCATGGGACTGCTGGACGGCCAGGTCGCCTTCATCACCGGGGCCGCCCGCGGCCAGGGGCGCAGCCACGCGCTGACCCTGGCCCGCGAGGGCGCCGACATCATCGCCGTGGACATCTGCGCCCAGGCCCAGACCGTCCCGTACCCGATGGCCACGCCCGAGGACCTGGCCCAGACGGTCAAGACGGTCGAGGAGCTGGACCGGCGGTCATCGCCACCCAGGCCGACGTCCGCGACCTGGACGCGCTGACCGCCGCGGTCAGCGACGGTGTCGCCGAGCTGGGCCGGCTCGACATCGTGCTGGCCAACGCCGGCATCTCCACCCCGGCCCCGACGCTGGAGATGGACGAGACGGTCTGGGACGAGATGATCGAGATCAACCTGACCGGCCAGTGGAAGACCATCCGGGCCGCGGTCCCGCACATCATCAGCGGCGGCCGGGGCGGGTCAGTGGTGATCACCAGCTCGCTGGCCGCGATCTACGCCAACGCGCACACCGCGCACTACTCCGCGGCCAAGGCCGGGCTGATCATGCTGATGAAGGTGCTGGCCAAGGAGCTGGCCCCAGACCGCATCCGGGTCAACACCATTCACCCGACCACCGTCGCCACCGACATGATCCTCAACGAGCCGACCTACCGGCTGATCCGGCCGGACCTGGCCCACCCCACCCGGGCCGACTTCGAGGAGGCGGCGCGCACGCTCAACAAGCTCCCGGTCGCCGCGGTGGAGCCGGCCGACATCTCCAATGCCGTGCTCTACCTGGTCAGCGACGCCGGCCGGTACGTCACCGGCACCACCCACGTGGTCGACGCCGGCGGTCACGCCGGGCCGGCGTCGATGACCTCGCGCACCTCGGCCCTAGTGGGCTGGATGCCGAGATCGGTGACCGTCCAGGTCGCGCCGGCCTGCTCCCACGGCTCGGTGTCCTCGCCCGGCGCAAGGTCGATGACCACGTCGAACGGGTCGCCGGCGGGACGCTCGGCGCGGATGTCGCTGACCATCTCGGCCAGTTCCTCGGGGCCGGGCAGGCCGGTCGGGAACAAGCCGTCCCACTTCAGCGCCCGGTGCACCGGCCGCCGGTGCGGCCACTCGCCCGCCACCCACACCGGGATCCGCGGGCGCTGCACCGGGAGCGGCTCGAACTCCCCGGACCAGTACCGGGTGAGATCGGCCAGGCCCCGGTCGAGCAGCAGGGCCCTCG
>JBOHCO010000082.1:0-5186 GCA_050698895.1 Streptosporangiaceae bacterium | reverse complement strand
GCCACGGGCAGGCCACGGGCCTGCCCCCGCCCACCGCGCGGCACCCGGACACCGCCCGCCACCAGCTACAGTGACCACCGAAGGGCTCATCTGCCAGCAATGTCGCAACGACCCCTTGAACCCGAGCTGACCGACTACCGGGATCATGAACAGATCATGAACCGCGCCTTCCGGCCCGGCCGCAGAATGAGATCCGGCCGCCCGCAACCTGGCCCCGGGGCTGCCGTGGTGCGAAGGGCGGGCGGAACGAGCTAGCCGGGGAGAGCGCGGAAGACGGCGGCCACCTGGCGGGCGCCGGGTGGTGCCTCGGGACGGGATAGGCGCCGGTAGGGACCGAACAGCTCCTGCACCGCGGTGCCCAGGGCCTTCAGCTCGTCCGCCGTCAGCACCAGCGTGGAGCTCATGAACATCGCCCCGTCCTGCCATTCCTCGGGCTCGCTGTCGATGCGCCCCAGGTAGTCACGAGCCTTGCCCTCATCCCGGCTGAGCAGCGACTCCAGCATGTCCTGCCGGGCCTCGCGCAGCTCAGGATCCAGGTCCGGGGACGCCTCGATGCTGACGATCAGGCGTTCCGAGGTCCGGCGCCACAGCCGCTCCCGGCCGTCCCCGCGGCCGGGAGCCGCCTCGACCAGCCCGGCGCGAGCCAGCGTGCGGAGGTGATAGCTGACCGCGCTCGGGGACAGGCCCACCACGTCCGCGCACTCGGTGGCCGTGGCCGGCCCGCCTTCCACCAGGTGCTCCAGCAGGGCCAGCCGGGCCGGATGAGCCAGCGCCCGCATGACCACGACATCGCGCAGGGGCGCGTCTTGTCCCGGCGCGTCCTGGGCCGGCGCGTCCTGGCCCGGCGCGTCCTGGCCCGGCGCGTGCTGTGCCGCCGGCCCGGCTCCCGGTCCCGGCGGCGCTGTTCTCCCGCTTGCCCCGCTCATCCCGCCAAGATAAGCCAACCGGCCCGCCTCAGGCAGGGTGGTAGTAGCGCAGCCCGCCGGTCTCGTGCCGGTCCACCCGGCTCTGCGCGGCCAGCAGCTGCAGGTGCGCGGCGGTCTCGGTGACCGCCAGCATCTGGTTGAACGGGTCGAGCTCATCGAGGGTCCGCTCGCGCCGGGTCCACTTCAGCCGGGCCGCGGCCTCCCGCGCGGTCCGCGCGCCGCCGCTGATGACCGCCTCGGTCTCGCCCAGGCGCCGGCCGTGGTGCGCGATCAGCTCGTCGACCCTGGCGTGCGCGCTGTCGGCGACCGGGCCGTGCGCGGGCAGCAGCCGGGCGTCGGGCCGGGACCGGATGAGGGTCAGCGAGCCCAGGAACGCCCCGAGCGGGTCGTCGGCGAGCATGGGCTCGAACCCGATCGACGGCGTGATGGTGGGCAGCACGTGGTCGCCCGCGAACAGCAGCCCGCCTCCGGCGTCGTGGAACACGACGTGGCCGCGGGTGTGGCCGGGCGTGGCCACCACGTCCAGGGACCGGCCGCCGTGCGCGATGACCTGGCCGTCGCGCAGCCACTCGTCGGGCGCCTCCCAGCCGGTCTTGTACGGGTCGCGGGGGCCCTGCAGGCTGGCCACCCGGTCGGCGATGTCGCCGGCGCCGAGCAGGCGCAGGTAAGCGAGCTGGTTCTGCAGCGGCACCCGATCGGCGTCCATGGAGATGGCCAGCGACTCCCGGTCCCCGATGCCCAGGCTGACCGGGACGCCGAACTCGCGCCGCAGGTAGATGGCCTGGGTGTAGTGGTCCCGGTGGACGTGGGTGACCAGGATCCGGCCCACGTCCGCGGCCGTGGCGCCGAGCGCGGCCAGGGCCTGGTCGAGCACGGCCCTGGCGCCGGGGATGGCCCACCCGGCGTCGATCAGCATCAGGTCAGCGCCGTGCACCAGCGCGTAGACGTTGACGGCGCGCAGGCCGTCGTTGGGCAGCGGCAGCGGGATCCGGTAGACGCCCGACGCGACCTCGAAGGTGCCGTGCTCGGTCCACGCGTTGCGGTCAAGGGGGGTAGCTGACATGGGGCGGATAGCTTATCCGGCTGCGCGCAAGCGCTGACCCGCTCCCCCAGCCGCCCGGCCGTGTGAGGCTGGCCGGGTGCTCCGCCGGGCTCTATCGTGGTGCGATACAGCGCCAGTCAGACAGTGCCAGCCAAACCAGCGCCAGCCAGACCAGCGCCAGCGAGCGCCAGCCAGACCAGCGCCAGCGAGCGGAGGATGACCGCGTGTCCCAGCCAACCCGCCAGGACTTCGAGCGCCTGCTGGCCTTCCGCAGCAGCCTGCGCCAGTTCGAGCGCTGGAGCGACGCCCAGGCCCGCACGGCCGGGCTGACCCACGTCCAGCACCAGCTGCTGGTCGCGGTCAAGGGTCACCCCGGCAGCGACCCGCCGAGTGTCAGCGAGCTGGCCGGCTACCTGCTGCTGCGCCACCACAGCACGGTGGAGCTGGTCGACCGCGCCGAGGCCGCGGGCATCGTGCGTCGGGTCCCGGACGCCAGCGACGGCCGGCTGGTCCGGGTCCGCCTGACCCCGCGCGGCGAGCGCATCCTGACCGAGCTGACCCCGGCCCACCTGGTCGAGCTGCACGCCCTCGCCGCGGTCCTGGACGAGCTGGTCGACGGAGCCAGAACCTGACCGGGCCGGCCAGGGCCGCAATCAGGGATCTTCATCCGGCCGCGTTCGCGTTCGTGATGGCCACCGGGATCATCTCCGCCAGCGCGGCCGGGCTCGGGCCGTCCTGGCTGTCTCGGGCGCTGCTCGTCCTGGCCTCGGTCGGGTTCGTCCTGCTCAGCGCCGCGCTGCTGATCAGGATGGCGGTCTACCGCGCCGCGCTGGCGGCCGACCTGCGGGCGCCGGAGCGGGTATTCGGCTTCTTCACGATCGTCGCCGCGAGCAACGTGCTCGGCAGCCGGCTGGCCACGGCCGGCCACCCGGTGGTCACCGCGGTGCTGGCCGGGCTGGCCGCCGCCGGGTGGCTGCTGCTCAGCTATGGCGTGCCCGTCGTGCTTCTGGCCCGCGACCGGGACTCGGTCCTGGGCGCGGTCGGCGGCGCCTGGCTGCTGTGGGCGGTCGGCACGCAGTCCCTGTCGGTGGGAGCGTCGGACCTGGTGCCCGCGTGGCCCTCGCAGGCCCGGCTACTGGCCGGTGCCGCCGTGGCGCTGTGGAGCATCGGCGTCGTGCTCTACCTGCTGGTCGTCGCGCTGATCCTGGTCCGCTGGCTGGCCGTCCCGGTCACCCCCGCGGCCCTCGGGGCGCCGTACTGGATCCTGATGGGCGGCGCGGCGATCAGCGTGCTGGCCGGGGCCCGGATCCTGGGCCTGCCGGACCGGCTACTGGTGGTCCGGGCCACGTACGGCTTCGTGGAGGGCACATCGTTCGCGCTGTGGGCGCTCGGCACCTGGTGGATCCCGCTGCTGATCGTCCTCGGCCTGTGGCGGCACGTCCGTAAGCGGTGGCCGCTGCGCGATGAGCCGGACCTGTGGAGCGTGGTCTTCCCGCTCGGGATGTACAGCGCGGCCACCTTCGCCTTCGGCGCCGTGGCCGGGCTCGGCTTCATGGAGCCGCTCAGCCGGGTTATGCTCTGGGTCGCCGTGGCCGCCTGGGTCGCGGTGGCTGCCGCGTTCGGGCGCCGGGTAGCGTTCGCGTCGTGAGCATCCCCGATCTGGCCATCGCGGCCATCCCCGGCGACGGGATCGGCGCGGAAGTGCTCGCCGTGGGCCAGGCGACCGTGGAGGCGGCGGCCGCGCGGTCGGCCGCGTTCGGCGTCCGCTGGACCGAGCTCCCCTGGGGCAGCGACTACTACGCCCGGACCGGCCGCATGATGCCCGCCGACGGCGTCGACCAGCTGCGCGGCTTCGATGCCGTCTACTTCGGCGCGGTCGGCTGGCCCACCGTGCCGGACCACGTCAGCCTGTGGGGGCTGAGGCTGGCCATCTGCCAGGGCCTGGACCTGTGGGCCAACATCCGGCCGGTGACCTTCCTGCCCGGCGTGCGAGGCCCGCTGCGCGCCGGCCTGGCGCCGGCCGGCACCAGCTGGGTGGTCGTCCGGGAGAACACCGAGGGTGAGTACGCGGGCATCGGCGGCCGGAACCTGAGCGCGCGCGGGCCGGGCGGCGAGGTCGCCCTGGAGACCGCGCTGTTCACCGAGACCGGCTGCGAGCGGATCATCCGGCACGCCTTCGAGCTGGCCCTGACCCGGCCGGCGCGCCAGGTCACCTGCGTGACCAAGAGCAACGCGCAGCGCTACGGGATGGTGCTGTGGGACGAGGTGTTCGACCGGGTGACCGGGGACTACCCTGGCGTGGCCACCGACCGGTGCCTGGTCGACGCGATGGCCGCGCGCATGGTCCTGCAGCCGGCCAGCCTGTCGGTGGTGGTGGCCACCAACCTGCACGCCGACATCCTGTCCGACCTGGGCAGCGCCCTGTCCGGCAGCCTGGGCCTGGGCTGCAGCGCCAACCTCAGCCCCGAGCGCCGCGCGCCCAGCATGTTCGAGCCCGTGCACGGCTCGGCGCCCGCCATCACCGGCCAGGGCATCGCCAACCCGATCGGCGCGGTGGCCAGCGCGGCGATGATGCTGGACCACCTGGGCCGGCCGGCCGAGGCGGGCTGGATCCAGGACGCCATCCGGGCCACGGTCGCGGTCGGGGTGCTGACCCCCGACCTCGGCGGGACCGCCACCACCGCCGAGTTCCGCGATCAGCTTCTCGGGCGGATCACCGGCGGCTGAGGCCGGTCAGGGCGACTGAGCCCGGTCAGCCGCCCGCCGCGCCGCCCGCCGCGCTGCCCGCCGGGCCGGCCAGCCGGTAGCCGACGGCCGGATCGCTCTGCAGGAACTTGCCCTCCTCGTCGCCCAGCTTGCGGCGGATCCGGTAGGCGTGCACCTTGAGGTAGCTCAGCTCGTTGCGGTAGCCCGGCCCCCAGACGTTCTCCAGGATCATCCGCCGGTGCACACCTCGCCGGGGTGGCCGGCCAGCAGGCCAGGAACTCGAACTCGCCCGGCGTCAGGTCCAGGTCCCGGCCGTCGTAGGTGGCCTGGTCGTGGACCAGGTCCCAGGTGCAGCGGCCCGACGTCGCGCTCGGCCGGGCCCGGGGCTGTCCGCGGCGGTGGCGCGGTGGCGCAGCGCGACCCGGATCCGGGCGTCAGCTCGCGCATCCCGAACGGCTTGGTCACGTAGTCATCCGCGCCCGGGGGGTAGCTCACTTCCGGCTCTGGGTGGG
>JBOHCO010000081.1:0-7810 GCA_050698895.1 Streptosporangiaceae bacterium | reverse complement strand
GGCCTGAACGCGGCGCGACTCTACGACATCGAGGTTCCAGAGGAACTCCGGCTGCCTGCCGATGCGGGCACGCCGGCCGCCCAGGACGACGCCGCGCTGGTCGAGTCCGGGTATGACAGCGACCGTTACGACGGACGCCGGCGCCCTGCTGGCCGCGCTGGAGACGGTGCGCGACCCGGAGCTCGACGAGCCGATCACCTCGCTCGGCTTCGTGACCTCGTGCACCATCTCCGCCGGCGGTGACGCCACGGTCAGGCTGCGGCTGCCGACGTACTTCTGCGCGCCCAACTTCGCGTTCCTGATGGTGGCGGACGCGTACGACGCCGTGAGCGGGCTGCCCGGCGTGCGGAACACCGAGGTGGTGCTCGAAGACCACTTCGCCGCGGACGCGATCAACGGCGGAGTGGCCGCGCAGTCCGGTTTTGTGCAGTCGTTCGACGGCGAGGCGGTAAGCGAGCTGGACGGCCTGCGCGCCGACTTCCTGCGCAAGGCGATCATGGCCGGCACCGACCAGGTGTGCCGGCCGCTGCTGGCCGCGGGCACCGACCCAGCCGCGCTGGCCGGCCTCACGCTGGGCCAGGTGCCGCCGTCCCGGCCGCTTGGCCGGCTCCGCGAGCGGCGCGCCGAGCTGGGGCTGCCCGCCGGCGACGACGCGCCGCTGCTGATCGACCCCGGGACCGGTGCGCCGGTCGGCCCGGACGCCACCCCGATCCACCTGCGCCGGGCCCGGCTGACCAGGACCAGCCTCGAGGCCAACGGCAGCATCTGCCGCGGCATGCTGCGGCACCGCTACGACTCCCCTGGCCTGCACCAGCTCGATGCGGAGGAACAGTGAGCGAGCAGGCGGGGCGCCCGGCGCCCGGCCTGCTCGCGAACAAGGAGGCACAGTGAAGGCCGTCAGACTGCATGAGTTTCACGCCAAGCCGGTGATCGACGAGGTGCCCGAGCCGGCCATCGAGGGCCCGCTCGACGTCATCGTGAAGATCGGCGGCGCCGGCGTCTGCCGCACCGACCTGCACATCATCGACGGCCAGTGGGACGCCGCCATGCACACCCCGCTGCCCTACATCCTGGGCCACGAGAACGCCGGCTGGGTCCACGCGGTCGGCTCGGCGGTCAGCAACGTGGCCGTCGGCGACACCGTCATCCTGCATCCCACCCCGACCTGCGGCCTGTGCCGGGCCTGCCGGGCCGGAGACGACATGCACTGCATCAACAGCTCGTTCCCCGGGCTGTCCCGCGACGGGGGCATGGCCGAGTACCTGCTCACCTCGGCCCGGGCCTGCGTCAAGCTCGACCCGCAGACCCGGCCGCAGGACGTGGCCGCGCTGGCCGACGCCGGCATCACCGCCTACCACGCCGTGCGCAAGGCCCTGCCGCTGCTGTACCCCGGCACCACCTGCGCGGTCATCGGCGCGGGCGGCCTGGGCCACATCGGCGTCCAGTGCCTGGCCGCGCTGTCGGCCACGAACATCATCGTCGTCGACCGCAACCCCGACGCCCTCAAGCTGGCCGAGCAGCTCGGCGCCGCGCACACCGTGGTCGCCGACGGCGGCCAGGTGGCGGCGGTGCAGCAGCTCACCGACGGCCGGGGCGCCGAGGTCGTGCTCGACTTCGTGGCCGAGGAGGGCGCCGAGGCGGACGGGTGGAACATGACGGCCAGGGCCGGCTCGTACTTCGTCATCGGCTACGGCGGGACCATGCACGTCCCGACGCTGGACATCATCTCCACCGAGCGCAACATCATCGGCAACATCGTCGGCACCTACAACGAGCTCGCCGAGCTGATGGCCCTGGCCCAGGCGGGCCGGGTCACCCTGCACACCAGGACTTACCCCCTGGACGCCGCCGCGGACGCCCTGGCTGACCTGGATGCCGGGCGGGTTCGCGGTCGCGCCATCCTCGTGCCCTAACTGGAGGACTGATGGCTAAGGAACTTCGTTTCGGAGCAGAAGCCCGAGCCCTGCTGCTGGCCGGCGTCGACCAGCTCGCCGAGGCCGTCAAGTCCACCCTCGGGCCCAAGGGCCGGAACGCGATCCTGGAGAAGATCACCGGCACCCCCGTGGTGACCAACGACGGCGTGACCATCGCCAGGGAGATCTACCTCAAGGACCAGTTCGAGAACATGGGCGCGCAGCTGGTCAAGGAAGCGGCGATCAAGACCAACGACATCGTCGGCGACGGCACCACCACGGCCACCGTGATCGCCCAGGCGATCATCCGGGAGGGCATGCAGGCCATCGGCAGCGGGGCCAACCCGGTGCTGGTCAAGCGGGGCATCGACGTGGCCGTGGGCAGGCTGGTCGAGCACCTCCAGTCGGTCGCCCACCCGGTCGTGACCGAGGAGGACTACGCCAGGGTCGCGGCCATCTCGGCCAACGACGACATGACGGTCGGCTCGGTCATCGCCAAGGCGCTGCACACCGTCGGCGACGCCGGCACGGTCACCGTCGAGGAGTCCGCGGCCCACGGCATGAGCGTGGACTTCGTGGAGGGCTTCGAGTTCGACAACGGCTACCTGTCGCCGTACCTGGTCACCAACCCGGCCAGCCTGGAGGCGGTGGTCGAGGACCCGTACATCCTGATGTCCAGCGAGAAGATCACCAAGGTCCAGCAGCTCATGCCGATCCTGGACAAGGTGATGCGGGCGCCGCGGCCGCTGGTGATCATCGCGGAGAGCATCGAGGGCACCGCGCTGAGCATGCTGGTGCACAACCACGTCAACAAGGTGTTCCAGTGCCTGGCCGTGCGGGCGCCCGGCTTCGGCGACCGGCGGCTGCACAAGCTGGAGGACATCGCCGCGATCACCGGCGGAGCGGTCTACAGCCGGCAGTGCGGGTTCAGCCTGGAGACCATGACGCTGGACCAGCTCGGCCGGGCCGCCCAGGTCCGGGCCAACGCCGACGCCACGGCCGTCATCGGCGGCCAGGGCTCGGCCGCGGACGTGGAGTTCCGGATCAACCAGCTGCGCGCCGAGCTGGACCGGGCCCACTTCGGGATCGACGAGGACGTGCTCACCGAGCGCATCGGGGCCCTGTCCGGGAAGGTGGCGGTCATCCGGGTCGGCGCGCCGACCCCGGCCGAGCTCAAGGAGCTGCAGCACCGGGTGGAGGACGCGCTGGCCGCGACCAGGGCGGCCATGGCCGAGGGCATCGTGGCCGGGGGCGGCGCGGCGCTGCTGCACGCCGAGCCCGCGCTGGACGACCTCCAGGTCTCCGGCGACTACGCCACCGGGGTGCAGATCGTGCGCCGGATGCTGACCGCGCCCGCGTTCCTGATCGCCACCAACGCCGGGTACTCCGGCGAGGAGGTGGTGGCCAGGGTCACCGGCCTCAGCCACGACGAGGGCTTCGACGCCCTGGAGGGCCGCTACGGGAACATGATCGAGATGGGCATCATCGACCCGCTGCGGGTGGCCCGCTCGGCGCTCCAGAACGGGGCGTCGGTGGCCGGCCTGCTGCTGACCACCAACACCCTGGTGGCCGAGGAGCAGACGCCGTGGGGCGGCAGCGCGGCGCTGATGACCGAGTACGGCTCCCTGGACGAGGGCCTGAGGCAGCCCTCGCCCGACGCCAGCACCCCGCAGTCCCTGGGCCTGGGCCCGTCTGTCTCCTAGGCTCCGCTCATGGCCGCGGAGCCCGTAGCGCCGGCGGCAGGCCCGGACGGGCCTGCCGCCGTTGCGGCGCAGAACACCCTGCAGGCCCTGCTCTCGCGCGGGCGGGTACGGGGCCTGCTGGCCCTGCTCGGCCCGGCGTTCGTCGCCGCCGTGGCCTACGTGGACCCCGGCAACTTCGCCACCAACATCAGCGCCGGGGCCCAGTTCGGCTACCGGCTGGCCTGGGTCATCGTGCTGGCCAACGCCATGGCCATGCTCGTGCAGTACCTGTCGGCCAAGGTCGGCGTGGCCACCGGCCGGGACCTGCCCGAGCTGTGCCGCAGCCAGCTGCCCAGGCCGGTCACCTACGGGCTGTGGGTCCAGGCCGAGCTGGTGGCCATGGCCACCGACCTGGCCGAGTTCGTCGGCGCCGCCATCGGCCTGAACCTGCTGCTGCGGGTGCCGCTGCCCGCCGCCGGCGCCATCACCGCCGTGGTGGCGTTCGGGATCCTGGCCCTGGACCAGCGCGGCTACCGCCGGTTCGAGCTGGCCATCGGCGCCCTGCTCGGCCTGGTGCTGCTGGGCTTCGGCTATGACCTGATCGCCGTCCGGCCCAGCCCGACGGGCATCGCCGCCGGGCTGGTCCCCGGCCTGAGCGGCGCCAGCGGCGTGCTGCTGCTCACCGCGGGCATCATCGGGGCCACGGTGATGCCGCACGTGGTCTACCTGCACTCCGCCCTGACCAAGTCCCGTGTCTCCTGCAGCGACGACCATGAGCGGCGCGAGCTGCTTCGCTTCCAGCGCATCGACGTGGTCGTCGCGCTGGGTGCGGCCGGGCTGATCAACCTGGCCATGCTGTTCGTGGCCGCGTCGCTGCTGCGCCGCACGCAGTCGCCGCACGCGGGCTCCATCGAGGCCGCGCACAGCGAGCTGGGCCGGCTGGTCGGCGGCGGGGCCGCGCTGGCCTTCGCCATCGCGCTGCTGGCCTCCGGCCTGTCCTCGTCCAGCGTGGGCACCTACGCGGGCCAGGTCGTCATGCAGGGCTTCATCGGCCGGCGCATCCCGGTGTTCGCGCGCCGCGCGCTGACCATGGCCCCGGCCCTGGTCGTGCTGGCGCTCGGCCTGCCGCCCACCGGCAGCCTGGTCGTCTCCCAGGTCGTGCTGTCGTTCGGGATCCCGTTCGCGCTGGTGCCGCTGGTCGCCCTGACCCGGCGCCGGGACATCATGGGCCCGCTGGTCAACCGGCGGCTGACCACCGCCGCGGCGGGCGGCGTGGCGGGCCTGATCATCGTGCTGAACGTCTACCTGCTCTGGCTCACGTTCGGCTCGTGACCTGGCCAGAGCAAGCACCGTCCCGATCTTGCCTATACTGCGCCTGTCATGCCGTTCTCCTCGATTCCCGCCGCCCAGCCGGTCACCCGCCGGGACCGGCGGGTCATGCTGCTCGCGGGCGTGGTGCTGCTGGCCGTCTTCGCCGGCGTGGCCATCTGGGCGGCGGTCCGCCCCGGCGAGTACGGGGCCTCGCGCAACGGCTGCATCACGGTGAACGTGCCCAGCTCCACCGGCGGCGGCCTGCTGCACGGTTGCGGCCAGAAGGCCCGCGCCATGTGCCGCGATGCCTACGCGGGCGGTAACGCCACCGCGCGGCTGACCCGAGCCCAGTGCCGGCTGGCCGGCATCCCGCCCCAGAATCCATAACGGGCCTCGGTCAGCTGGCTCAGCCGGCCGGCCGCCGGGCTCAGCTCGCGGGCCAGGCCGATCCCGCCTCGCGCTGGATGCCGTAGCTCACCGCATCGGTCATGAGGCTGAACTGCTCGGCCTGACGCTGGGAGAGGTTGTTATTGCCCCGAGCGAGATTGTGCAGGTGCCGGAGTCCGTCCAGTGATCGCACCGTGGCCGCGTCGAGTTTCCCGGCCCGGAGTGCGGCGTCCATGAGCTGATCGAAGTCGGCGTGCGCGAGCTGGCCCTCACTGAGCGAGCCCGACGGCCGGATCGAGCGCCGCAGCTCGGCGGTGAGCGCCTGCCACTGGTCGTCCACCAGCGACTGAGGCGTCCGCTCGCGCGGCGTGCCGTCGGGCCCGGGCGGCTGCGCCAGCGGCGACCCGGTGGCGGTGAGCTCGGGGTGCCGGGCGGCGACCACGCTCTGCCGGATCACCGCCTCGGTCCGGCTCCAGTCCGGGTCGGCCTCCCCGCCGGCGCCGAGGCGGACCCGGGACAGCCGTTCCAGCATCCGGCCGAACTGCCGGCGGAAGATCAGCACGACGGTCACGATCAGGGCCGGCCAGGCCAGCGATCCGACCAGCGAGGCGATGAAACCGCTGGCGCTCACCGGGCCGCCCGCCCGCCCGGCGCGCGCCGTTCACGAGGCTGCATGGATGATGACAGTAGGCCCATGTGCGGACGAAGACATCAGGGATGTCCCTGAGTCGCTGCGGGCCGCTTCTTGCTGTTATCAGACAGGCTCCCTCGTGAGTGTCCCGTTGCACACCTCCCGGGGTACCCAACGGGACACCCACGACGGGCACCGCCCGCGCGTCGGGGCCGGGCCGGGCTTCAGTAGGTTCGGAGCATGGACACTGGCGTGGCGATCTTCCCGACCTACTACAGCGTGGACCCGGCCGCCCTGGCCCGGCTGGCCGAGGAGCGCGGCCACGAGTCGCTGTTCTTCCCCGAGCACACCCACATCCCGGCCAGCCGCGAGACCCGCTATCCCGGCGGCGGTGAGCTGCCGGTCAAGTACGCCCGCACCTACGACCTGTTCGTGGCGCTGACCGCGGCCGCGGTGGCGACCACGCGGCTGCGCGTCGGATCGGGCATCTGCCTGGTCATCGAGCGCGACCCGATCACGACGGCCAAGGAGGTGGCCAGCGTGGACTACCTGTCCGGGGGCCGCCTGGAGTTCGGCGTGGGGGCGGGCTGGAACCGCGAGGAGATGGCCAACCACGGCACCGACCCGCGGCAGCGGATGGCGGTGCTGCGCGAGCGGGTGGAGGCCATGAAGGCCATCTGGACGAAGGACGAGGCCAGCTACCACGGCACGCACGTGAACTTCGACCGGATCTGGTCGTGGCCCAAGCCGGCCCAGCGGCCGCACCCGCCGGTGCTGGTCGGCGGCAGCGGCCCGACCGCCGAGGACCGGGTGCTGGCCTTCGGCGACGCCTGGTTCCCGAACTACGAGCCGGAGGGCATCCTGGAGCGCGCGGCGGCGCTGCGTGACCGGGCCGAGCGGCCGGTCGAGCTGATGGTCATGGGCATCCCGGCCGACCCCGAGGAGCTGGAGCGCTACGCCGCGGCCGGCTTCCGGCGGGCGGTGCACTGGCTGCCCTCGGCCGGCCGCGGGCCGGTCGAGCGGGCGCTGGACACGTTCGAGTCGGCGGTGGCCGAGTTCCGCGGCCGGTAGGCCACCGCTGACTAAGCGACCGGTATCCCGCTGCTCAGTAAGGCGAGTCTGATAGGACAGCAAGGGTGAGCATCGTCCTGGTAACCGGCGGCAGCGGCACCCTCGGCCAGCACCTGGTGCCGATCCTGGCCGAGCGCGGCCACGAGGTCCGGGTGCTGTCCCGGCGTCCCGGCGCCGGGACGCACGTCGGCGACCTGGCCACCGGGGAGGGCGTGGCCACGGCCGCAGACGGCGCCGAGCTGGTCGTGCACGCCGCGTCCGACCCGCGGATGGGCCGCTCCGACCCGGCCCAGACGGCCAGCCTGCTCAGCGCGGTCGGCGCGGCCGGATCGTGCCGCCACCTGGTGTACCTGTCGATCGTCGGGGTGGACGCCATCCCGTTCCGCTACTACCGCACCAAGCTGGACTGCGAGCGGCTGATCGAGGCCAGCCCGGTGCCGTCGACCACGCTGCGGGCGACCCAGTTCCACGAGCTGCTGGCCAGGGCGCTGCGCGCGCTGGGCCGCGGGCCGGTGTCGTTGCTGCCGCTGGACCTGGTGTTCCAGACCGTGGCGGCGGCCGAGGTGGCGGCCCGGACGGCCGACGTGCTGGAGGACGAGCCGCTGCGCCGGGCGCCGGACTTCGGCGGCCCCGAGGTGCTGACCGGCTGGCAGCTCGCCGGCGCCTGGCGGGCCGTGCACGGCCGGCCGCGCCGGGTGCTCAGCATCAAGCTGCCCGGCCGGGGCTACCGGGCCTTCGCGGACGGGCTGGCCACCTGTCCCGAGCATGCCGACGGCCAGCAGACCTGGGCCCAGTTCGCGGCCCAGTTCGCGGCC
>JBOHCO010000080.1:0-1594 GCA_050698895.1 Streptosporangiaceae bacterium | reverse complement strand
CCGTGGGCGGGAACCTCTATGTGGATAGGCCGGAGGAAGTCAGCTTGTACACCACCGCCTTTAATCAGCTCCGCGCGGTTGCCCTTAGCCCAGCTCAGACGAGGGATATGCTGCACTCACTAGCCGGGGAGCTGGGCTGAGGGGCGGAAGGAGGGGACTGGATGATGCACGGGATGCACGGGATGCACGGGATGAGCAGCCTGGACCTGTCCCGCGTGGCATGGCGCACGAGCAGCTACAGCGGCGCTAACGGCAGCTGCGTAGAGATCGCGCCGGTGGGGGACGCGGCCCGGCACGACCGGGCCGGACACGGCCTGATCGCGGTGCGCGACTCCAAGGACCGGAGCGGTCCCGCGCTGGTCCTCACCGCCGGCCAGTGGCGCGCGTTCGCCGCCGGGATCAGGGACGGCTCACTCAAGGTGACCTAGCCGCTGGCCGAGCCCGGCCCGCAGGCTGGCCCGGCGCGCCCGGATGGGCACGTCCGGCGCCTTCTGGCATTCCCGAACCGGGTGATCGCCCGACATAATGGTCTTCGGGGCCATTGTCCGCTGCACTGACGGTGTCGTCGGCACCGTCATGGGCACTGTCGTCGGCACCGCCCGGCTAGGAGGCCGCAGGCCATGAGCGTCAACGACGCGCCCAACGGCGCGGGAGACTCTTCACCGGGCTTCGGGACGCCCCCGCCCGACCAGCCGCCACCCCCGCCGGGCACGCCCCCGCCAGGCGCGCCCCCTCCGGGGATGCCGCCGCCGTACCAGGGCCAGCCGTACGGCCAGCCGTACCAGGGCCAGCCGTACCAGGGCCAGCCGTACGGCCAGCAGTACCAGGGCCAGCCGTACGGCCAGCAGTACGGCCAGCCCTACGGGCAGCCTTACCCCGGCGGGGCCTACGGGAGCGCGCCGCCCCCGGGTCGCCGCCCCCCGACGTACCTGGGCTGGGCCATCACCGTCGCCGTCGGCGGCGTGCTGTTCAGCCTGATCCTCGGATTCCCCGCGGCCCTGGTGGCCACCCGCTACGCGCGGAAGGTCAGGACCGCGTGGGACGCCGGTGACCCGTACGAGGCGGCCAGGGCCTCCAAACGGGCCCTCATCTGGTCCATCGTGTCGACCTGCCTGGACGTGCTCGGGCTCATCGTGGTCTTCTTCGTGCTCTCCCAGCCGGCCACCGCCACCGGCTGAGCCGACCCCGCCGATGTCCGGTGCGCCCGGCGCGTCCGGTGCGCCCGGCTCATCCGGATCAACTGGTAGTTGACCTATGTCGCAAATCAGGCTTACGGTCGGGAACCGGGACACGCAGTAGTACAGCTTGGGGTGCGGGACGAGCGGCAGGCCTTCCGGCTGGCTGCGTCCGGGAGCCTGCCCGCCAGAAGTCATCGCGACAGATGGAGGGCTCAACACCATGTCTAGGCACAACCTGACCCGGCGGCTGGCCAGCCGGGCGTCCTTACTGCCGGCCGCCATCGCGGTCGTACTCGCCGTGAGCGCCGCCAGCGCCGCGGCCGCCCAGACCACCCGGGCCACCACCCAGACCACCCAGACCACCCAGATCGCCCAGGCCGGCGGCGCCAGCGCCCGGCAGGCCGACTGCCCGTGGC
>JBOHCO010000079.1:0-1783 GCA_050698895.1 Streptosporangiaceae bacterium | reverse complement strand
TGCACCTCGTCGATGGTGTCCGGGTGGTTGGCCCCGTAGAACGCGAACCGCCCCGGCCCGGTGTGGCTCTCCAGCACCACCGTCGCCGCGCGGTGCGACCAGTCCGGGCTCAGCATCATCTGCCGGGCCACGTCCAGGAACAGCATCGGCCGCAGGTTGGTCGGATCTACCGGAGCTACCGGACGAAATGGCTCGGACATGGGCCTGATGTTATTGGCTGGCCGCGGTGCGCGGGCTGTGGCATCCTCGCGGACCATGGGCGGCGACGAGGCGGCACTGCGGGCCTACTACGAGCGGGGCATGGAGCGCGACCGGCTGGTCGACGGGCGCGGCCGCCTGGAGTTCACCCGGACCTGCGAGATCGTGCTGCGGCGGCTGCCCGCCGCGCCCGCGGTGGTCGCGGACATCGGCGGCGGCCCGGGCCGGTACGCGCTGTGGCTGGCCTCGCTGGGCTATCAGGTCGAGCACCGGGACCTGATGCCGCTGCACGTCGAGCAGCTCACCGCCGACGCCGCCGGATCCGGCTGGGTTAGCGGCGGGGTTAGCGGCGGGGTTAGCGGCGGGGTGCGCAGCGCGGTGGGCGACGCGCGGGACGTCGACCTGCCCGACGGTTCGGTGGACGCCGTGCTGCTGCTGGGCCCGCTCTACCACCTGCTCGACCGCGCGGAGCGGGTGCGGGCGCTGGCCGAGGCCGCGCGGATCGTGCGGCCGGGCGGGCCGGTGTTCGCGGCGGCGATAACGCGGTGGGCGGCCCGGATCGACGGCATGCTGCGGGAGCGGATCTACCTCGCGCACCCGGAGGTACTCGGCCGGATCGGCGAGATCGACCGGACCGGGCTGCTGCCGCCCTTCCAGGAGGGCGGGTTCAGCGCCTTCTGCCACCGGCCCGAGGAACTGCGCGCGGAGATGGCCGAGGCCGGGCTGGAGGTCACGGACCTGGTCAGCGTGGAGGGCCCGGCGTTCATCCTCGGCGACCTGGACGCGAGGATGGCCGACCCGGCCGACTGGGACGTCGCGCTCGACGTGGCCCGGGCCATCGAGCGGGTGCCGGAGCTGCTCGGCATCGGGCCGCACCTGCTCGGCACCGGCACCCGCCCGCCCGCGTGAGCACCGGCTTACCGGTGGGAGCGGCGCGGGAGGAACTTGATGGCCAGCAGGACGCCGATGATCAGCAGGAGCCAGGGCGAGAACAGGACGTGCAGGGCGAAGCTGAACACGATGATGGCGACGATGGCGATGAGGACGAGGGCGATGAGGGACATGGCTGGTGAGGCTCCGTTCGATTCGGCTGGTCTGTTGTAGTTCCAGACTGCCGCGGCGGACGCCCCCGGTCGATCGGGATCAGCCCTGGTCCAGGGCCCGATCTGCACCCCGACATGCACCCCGATCTAGACCCTGGAAGCATCAGGGTCATCCCTGGTACCGGCCTGGAATCAGCCTGCCGTCAGGGTGGCCCGGGCGGCCGCCGTCAGCCCGGCCAGGCCGTCGCGCAGCTCCGCCGGGGAGGGCCAGCCGTAGCCCAGCCGGAAGTAGCGGTCGCTGACCTCGAACCAGTGACCGGGCCCCACGTATTCGCGGCCAGCAGCAGCTCGCGCAGGGCGGGGCCGGTGGTGACGGCCCAGCCGACGGCGTTGATGGCCCGGGGGTCTCGAGGTTGGTCGCGTAGTTGGTGCGGATCACGACGAGGTGATCGCCGGGGTCCAGGATCGCGGTGGCGACGCAGAACAGCGCGGCGGCCGCACCCGGCGTGACCAGCACGTCAGCCGCGGCCAGCCCGCTGCCC